>CAYNHA010000247.1:0-12469 GCA_964397035.1 uncultured Verrucomicrobiota bacterium | reverse complement strand
CATAAGCACCGGCCGCAAATGGATTCTGGCCCTCCTCCCCCTCGCTCTTCTGCTCGCCGATCTCGCCCTTCTCTCCGCGCAAGCCACCTCCCCCGATGCCGCATGGGCCTCCCTCCCCCTCAAAATCACGGCCCGCCTTCTCGCCATTGCCTTCGCCCTCGCCCTCTGGTTCTGGACCCAATCCCTCATCGGCTCCCGCAAAGGCGGCCCCACCATCGGCGACGCCCTCCACGACTGGACCCAACCATGGAACGACCATCTCCAAGTTCACCCCAAACTCGCCAACAGCCTCTTGATCGTCAGCTCGGCCTTCATCGATTTCTTCGGCATATTCCTGATCGCCGCCGGCCTCTTCGGTTCCACCCTGCGTCCCTTCATCGGCCTGCTTTTCGTCTTTGTCTTCCGCCAGCTCTGCCAAGCCATTTGCACTCTCCCCATCCCGCCCCGAATGATCTGGCGCAACCCCGGCTTCCCCTCCCTCCTCGTCACCTACGGCGTCGCCAACGACTTCTTCATCTCCGGCCACACCGCCATCGCCGTCCTCGGCGCCATCGAAATCGCCCGCCTCTTCCCCTGGCCTTACGCCATCGCCGCCGCCCTCGTCGCCTTCGGCGAAGCCCTCATGGTCATCGTCCTACGCGCTCACTACACCATGGATGTCCTCGCCGCCATCGCCGCCTCCTTCTGCGCCGCCACCCTCGCCCTCCGCCTCTGCGCCGCCTTCGCCATCTAACCCACTCTTCCGCCGTTTAGGTTGTGGGAAAGGTACAAAGCAAGAAAAGCCCAGTCCAAGATCTTGCACGCGAAATGGGAGGAATAATTCTCTCCACATGGGCAACTTCTTTCGACTACCATGTCTCGGAAAATGGAATGTATTCAAGGAAACAAGGATGAACACAAAAATAGTAGGATTCTGGATGGCGTGCTTTTTCGTCGTGGCAACGGCATTCGGCCAGGCAGAAGTCACGGCCTTCGACGAAACTGGACAGATCAGCTGGAACGATCCCGAAGGAACGGGAACCCACTATGCGGTGCAGTGGTCCACTTCCGGACTGAGCAACTGGATGTCCTGGCAGGATGCCGAGGCAAATCTCGCGGGACTGGGCGCCACCGGCACCGCAGCCGTTCCAATGTTCTACCGAGTGGTAAGCAATGATCCAACGTATGAAGCAACCGAGACCTACACCTATTACTACAAGGAACTGCCGCTCTTCGATCCCCTCACCCCGCTGTCAAACGACGAAATGCGGATCACATTCATGGGCTCCATGATCCCTCTGCCAGTACGCCGGGCCCAGGCGGAAATGAGCATCTTCGTGGAAGTGGGCTGGAGCAACGACCCGTCCGACACCGTCTACGGCGGCAGGGCCGTCGACCAGTTCGTCTTCGACATGGGTGCCGGATCGTCAGCCAACTTCGCGGCCGCAAAGGTCGGATATCGCCGGATGGACAAGGTGTTCATCAACCACCTGCACGGCGACCACATGAGCGATCTCGTCCATACCTACTGCTTCGGCCCTTCCGCGGACCGCAAATCGCCCCTGTTCGTCTGGGGCTCGGGTCCAACTGGACTGGAAAGCCCCTCCCAGTCGGGCATCTTCTACGACGACGGAACCAGCAATTTTTGCGCCCACCTGCGCGAAGCCCTGCGCTGGCACTCGGAAAGCTTCAGCTTCCAGGGGACCGCCTACTCAAACTACGTCGCTCCCACCAAGGAAAGCTGGGGATTGCCGCACGATCCCGTCCCCGTCGGCAACGATTCCACCAACGACGCCTACGCCCTGGTGCCCATCGAACTGGATTGGACGAAGGTCGGCGGCCTGGCGTATAGCAACGCCGCCACCGGCGTAACGATCACCCACTTCCCGGTCATTCACGCCCGCCGGGGCTCCATGGGCTACAAGCTCGAATGGCAAACCCCCGAAGGCACCAACCTTTCCATGATCTACACGAGCGACACCAAGCCCGAAACCAACTGCATCGAACAGGCCAAGAACAACGGCAGGGGCGTGGACGTGTTCATCCACGAAATGGTCGTTCCTCCAGAGGTGTGGGCCTACAAAAACATGGGCCTCGACGGCCCAATCAAGGAAGGGGAGCCCGGCTATTCCAACTTCGTCGCAACCGTCCAAGGCCTGACGACCATCCAAAACAGCTCGCACACGCCACAAGGCGCTTTCGGCTACATCCTGAGCCAGCTGATCACCAACAACGTTCAGCCCAAGCTGACGGTCGCCACGCATTTCCCCGTGGCCGACGACACCGTGGGCAGCGCCTTCGACAGCGTCAAGGCGCATTGTCCCAACGTCGAAATGGGTCGGGATATCGTCTGGTCCTTCGATCTGATGGTGCTGCGCGTGTTTCCGGACCGCATCGAACAGTGTCGCGCCGACGTTTCGGACTATGCCTTCACCCCTCCCGTCCAAATTCCAGACGGCATGATGACGCCGAAATATAACGACGGCCATGGCAATGGCGATCCCTACTACCAGATCGATACCAATGCGGCAATCCCGGCAGTCGAAGGCGGCGTGACCAATTACCGCGTCGACGGTTATTGATAGTCAACTGGAACTGGTTGAAAGGCCCGGCGTCTGCGCCGGGCCTTTTGATTTTGGCAGGCAAGAGAACGGATCCGCCCAGCGGAATGCCTGCCTCGCTCCATCCGCTTCTCTCCATCCTTTTCTGCCCCTCCACCTCCCATCATTCACCCGCCAACGCCCCTTCCAAATAATGCCGCGCAATCCACCCGTTCCACCGGATGCCTCCCCCCCATGAAACTCGCCATCACCGTCGAAGCCGCTTACACCGTGTTTCCAAACACCCAAAACAACAACCTCACCCACACCACTTCGTAGACCAGCCCGCAAGCCCCCGAAACGAAAAAGAGGCCCAACACGGGCCTCCCACTCCATACTGTCATGGCCGCCATCTCAATGCCCCTTGGACAACTCGCCCTTTTCCACCAAATACAACAAAAACTCTCCCAGCGCATGCACCAGCTCGTCCCGCGTATGTTGATACACCTCCACCGGATACCCCACCGGATCGCCCACATCCCGCGACTCCCCCAATCCGAAATCATGCACCAAAAACGTCTTGGCCCCCGCCTCCGGCCACCGCCGCACCACCTCCCGCCGATGCCCCTCCGTCATCGCCAGAATGTAATTCGCCCCTCCCACCAAACTGTTCGACAGCGCCTGACTGCGATGCCCCGAAATATCAATGCCCACCCCCCGCATCGCCTCCACCGCCTCGGGCGAGGCGGGCTCCCCTCCCCACGCCGCGACGCCCGCCGACTCCACCCGCCAACCCTTTCCCGAGAGCTTCTGCTTCAGCCACCCCTCCGCCATCGGGCTCCGGCACGTGTTCCCCGTGCACACCACCAGCACCCGCTTCTCTTGGCTGCTCAGATTCCCCATTCTGACTCCTGAATCCTGACTCCTGAATACTTCTTCAATACGACTTCGCCATCAGCACCCGCTGCGCGCTCGGCTTGCCCGTCAAAATGCAAACGCCTGCGCCCCGCGCCGTCGCCGGAATCTGGTCTTCGAACGGAATGCATCGGATGCTCGTCTCGAACCGCTTCGCCATCGCGTCTTCGTCATCGCGCGTGCCCGCCCAATGCACCCACGCGAATCCTCCACCCTCGCCCTTGAAGAACGCCTCGAACTCCTCGATCGTGTCGATGATTCTCGTCTTCTTCTCGCGCATCGCCTTCGCCCGCTCCAGCAGTTCCTTCTGCAGCAGGTCCATCAGCGTCGGCATTCCCGAAATCGCCTCCGCCCGCGGCAGGAACTGCTTCTTGCGCTTGCGCAAATCCTGTTCGCTCTCGCCCTCCTTCTCCAGCACGAAGCGCCGCACCACGCACAACGATCCCTTTTCGAGATCCTTCGGCCCCACCTCGATCCGCACCGGAACGCCCTTGCGCTCCCACTCGTAGTACTTCGCCCCCGGCTGCATCCCCTCGCGATCGTCCACCTTCACCAGCAGCCCCTGCTTGCGCAGCTCCGCCGCCACCGCCTTCGCCTCCGCGCACGTCGCCGCCTGCTCCTCCGGAGTCTTGTAGATCGGCACGATCACCACCTGGATCGGCGCCAGCTTCGGCGGCAGCACCAGCCCGTTGTCGTCCGAGTGCGTCATGATCAGCGCCCCGATCAGCCTCGTCGAAACTCCCCAGCTCGTCGCATGCACAAATTCCAGTTGGCCGGCCTGATTCAAGAATTTCACGTCCGCGCTCTTCGCGAAATTCTGCCCCAGATAATGGCTCGTCCCCATCTGCAGCGCCTTGCCGTCCTGCATCATCCCCTCGATGCACTGCGTATCGATCGCCCCCGCAAACCGCTCGCCCTCCGTCTTGTGCCCCCGCACCACGGGCACCCCCATCACGTTCTCCGCCACATCCGCATAGACGTCCAGCATCCGCGACACTTCCTCGCGCGCCTCCCCCTCCGTCGCATGGGCCGTATGCCCCTCCTGCCACAAAAATTCCGCCGTCCGCAAAAACAGCCGCGTACGCATCTCCCAGCGCACCACGTTCGCCCACTGGTTGATCAGCAGCGGCAAATCGCGATAGCTCTGGATCCAGTTCTTGTACTGCGCCCAAATGATCGTCTCGCTCGTCGGCCGTACCACCAGCGGCTCCTCCAGCTTCGACTCCGGATCCACCGTCACCTTCCCATCGATCGCCTTCAGCCGGTAATGCGTCACCACCGCGCACTCTTTCGCGAACCCCGCCGCATGCTCCTCTTCCTTCGCCAGCAGCGACAGCGGAATGAACAGCGGAAAATATGCATTCACATGCCCCGTCGCCTTGAAGCGATCGTCCAGCTCCCGCTGCAGCTTCTCCCAAATCGCATAGCCATGCGGCTTGATCACCATGCACCCCCGCACCGACGAATGGTCCGCCAAATCCGCCCGCTTCACGATGTCCAAATACCACTGCCCGTAATCCGTCCCCCGCGGCGTGATCCCGTCCGCCGCCACCACCGCCTGCTGTTTCTGATTCTGCTGATTGCTCATAAATTCCGCCAATTCTTAATTCTTAATGATTCATTCCTAATTGAACATCACATGTTCTTTGCAATCGCGTTCCCGAACTCCGAACACTTCACCTCTGTCGCCCCCTCCATCAGCCGCGCGAAATCATACGTCACCGTCTTCTTCGCGATGCTCCG
The DNA here is from genome assembly GCA_964397035.1 of uncultured Verrucomicrobiota bacterium. Taxonomy (GTDB): domain Bacteria; phylum Verrucomicrobiota; class Kiritimatiellia; order CAIQIC01; family Lenti-01; genus Lenti-01. The sequence goes on along the minus strand of CAYNHA010000247.1, from coordinate 7,292 downwards.
CTCCACGCCCTGGATCAGCAAATCCGCCGCCTCCGTCCACCCCATGTAGCGGAACATCATCTCGCCCGACAGAATCAGCGACCCCGGATTCACCTTGTCCAGGTTCGCATACTTCGGCGCCGTCCCGTGCGTCGCCTCGAACACCGCGCAACCGCTCACGTAATTGATGTTCGCCCCCGGCGCGATCCCGATTCCCCCCACGCACGCCGCCAGCGCGTCGGAAACATAGTCCCCGTTCAGGTTCAGCGTCGCGATCACATCGTAATCCGCCGGACGCGTCAAAATCTGCTGCAAGAACGCATCCGCGATGCAATCCTTCACCACGATCTTCCGCCCCGACTTCGGATCCGTCAGCTCATGCCACGGCCCGCCATCCAGCGCCACCGCCCCGAACTCGTCCCGCGCCGTTGCATAGCCCCAGTCCCGGAACGCCCCCTCCGTAAACTTCATGATGTTCCCCTTGTGCACCAGCGTCACGCTCTTGCGCCCGTTGTCCAGCGCATACTGAATCGCCGCCCGCACCAGCCGCCGCGTCCCCTCCTCGCTCACCGGCTTGATCCCGATCCCCGAGCTCTCCGGAAAGCGGATTTTCTTCACCCCCATTTCCTTCATCAGGAAATCCACCACCTTCTTCACCTGCGGCGTTCCCGCTGCCCACTCGATCCCCGCATAGATGTCCTCCGAATTCTCGCGGAAGATCACCATGTCCGTCTTCTCCGGATGCTTCACCGGACTCGGCACCCCCGTGAACCACCGCACCGGCCGCAAGCAAACGTACAAATCCAGCTCCTGCCGCAGCGCCACGTTCAAGCTGCGGATTCCCCCCCCCACCGGCGTCGTCAGCGGCCCCTTGATCGAAACCAGGTATTCGCGACACGCGGAGAGCGTCTCCGCCGGCAGCCACGTGTTCGCCCCATACACCTCGTTCGCCTTTTCCCCCGCATAAATTTCCATCCACTCCACCTTGCGCTTCCCCCCGTACGCCTTCTCCACCGCCGCGTTCCACGCCACCATTGCCGCCCGCGTAATATCCGCCCCCGTCCCGTCGCCTTCGATGAACGGCACGATCGGCCGATCCGGCACCATCAAGCGCCCATCCGCCCCCATCGTGATCTTCTGCCCATTCGCCGGAACCTTGATTTTGCTGCCGCTCATGCTCTCATCCTTTCAAAAGTTAAGTTTTCCACACTGTGGAAACATTTTTTCCATTGTGTGGAAAAATCCTGAAAAAGTTTTCCATTGTGTGGAAAAATTCGCATCCTTTTTTCCACACTGTGGAAAACCGAGCCGCGACTTTTCCACACTGTGGAAAAAAGGTCAAAACAAACAAACCGCCCGCCCCCCCCTCACGCCTCCGCCAGCAACCCCATCATCGCCTTCGCCAGCGGATGCGTATTCGCCGCCAGCTCCCACCCCGTTTTCGTCTGCCGGACCACCTCTCCCTCTTTGAGAACCCGCAAGTGCCGAAACAGCGCCAGCTCCGGCATCCCCGCCGCCACCCCCAGCTCCGTCGCCCCCCGCACCCCCTTCATCAGCTCGCGGACAATCCGCAGCCGCCGATCATGTCCGAACGCCTGCGCCACCCGGATGTTCTCCTCCAGCGGACGCCTCCCCAGCGCCGCCTTCGCCGCCGCCAAAATCGGTTTCGCCGACGGCACCTTGGGATCGGGAACCGGCCGGTACGTCACAAACCGCCCCTCCCGAACCGCCTGCACCAGTCCGCGCGCCTGCAACCGCCGCAGCTCCTGGCTCGCGCGCGGCTCCGACACGTTCGCCGCCCGTGCCAAGTCGCTGACGCCAACCTGCGTCCCGGCAAGAATCCGCTGCAATAAATCCAGTCGTGTTTCTCCGGCCAGCACACGGCTGGTCCGCCACAAAGTCGGGGTCAGGGTCATGCTTTTTACTCCTCCATTCCTGACTATCACTTATAATTATAAGTGATAGCTTCCGCAACTTTAAATTCTGCCCATTTCCACCCTTCTCTCCTTTTGTCATACCGCTCCGAGCGACTATCACTTATAATTATAAGTGATAGTCGTCCCCCAATCTCTTTTGCTCTGTTCAACCTCCCATCCTTCCCCTTACTCTTTTGCCCATGAAACCTCCCCTGAAGGAATCCGCGGGCGCGTACGAAATCTCGCTGTCGCGCATCAAAGATCTGCCCGGACACCGACGGCCGCGCGAGCTGGCCATGGAATCGGGCGTGGAAAATGTGCCCGACGAAGTCTTGGTGGCGATTCTCCTCCGGGCGGGCATCCGCGGCCAAAGCGTCATTGATCTGGCCCGGCATGTCCTCGACCGCCACCATGGATCCCTGACGCGCCTCTCCAAGGCCAGCCACGACGACTTGCGCGCCATCAAGGGCATCGGCCCCGTCAAGGCGCTGGAGTTGCAAGCCGCGTTTGAACTGGGCTTGCGGGCCGCCAAAAAAGACGCCCCTCTGCTTCCCCTCATCCGCGAGCCCGCCCAGGTACTGGCGCTGCTGGCCGACACCGCCGCGCATCTGGAACAGGAAGTCGTCTGGATGCTTCCGCTGGACCAGAAATACCGCCTCCGCCGCGCTCCCGTGGAGGTGACCAAAGGCATCCTGAACGCCAGCCTCTCCCACCCACGAGAGGTTTTCCGCGAGGCCATCCGCATGGCCGCCGCCGCCGTGATCATCGCCCACAACCATCCCTCCGGCGATCCCACGCCCTCTTCCGAAGACCTCGCCACCACCAGCCAACTGGTTGAAACCGGGAAAATCGTCGGCATTCAAGTGCTCGACCATATCATTCTGGGCGGCAACCGCCCGCCTCCCCCGCCCTATGTGAGCCTGCGCGAGACCGGCCTCGTCGACTTCAAATAGATCCTCCGCGGGCGCATCCTCATTGACAAATCCCGTCCGCTTCCGTTGAATACGCACGGTTTTGTCCTTCGGAAGAAACGGCACCTATGAAAAAAATACTGCTTTCCATTCTGGTTATGATCCTCATGACGGCCACGGCCATCACCGTTTCCGCGCAAGACATGAGCCTCTATGTCGACAGCTCGTTCAAGCCGGCCATGAAAGAACTGCTTCCATTGTTCAAAGCGCAAACCGGTTTCAAAATCAAACTCGTCCTCCGCCCTTCATCCATTCTGGTCCAGCGCATTCTGGACGGCGCTCCTGCCGACCTCTTCTTCCCGGCCAGCGAAGAAGCCATGCGCCAAGTCATGGAAAAGGGACTCGTCGATGTCGCGCTCAAGCGCAATATCGTTCTCCTCCCTTCCTCCGAACCTGCCGAAGAAGGAGTCACCCATCCGCCCCAGCACATCGCGGCCGCCGTATTGCTGAATGCCCCCCACCGCCTGCCGGCCATGGCGTTTCTGGAATTCTTGACCTCAGAAGAAGCCCGCAATGTCTTCTCGCGTCTAGGCTACACCCTCCCCTAAGGGAATTTTCCATCAAGCCCGCGAACCCGCGCCGTGGCTTCCGCCGCCTCGGCCTCACGCCCCTGCCCCTGCAGGCAAACCGCCAGATTCTGCCAACCCGCCTTTCCTTCTGGATGAACTTCCACCGCCTGCCGAAGCAGCCGTTCCGCTTCCTCCCAACGTCCGGCTTTGCCTTCGAGAATTCCCCAGTTTACCCAGGCCGAAGCCGCCTGAGGATTGGCCTCGACCGCCGCTTTGTAAAACGCACACGCCCCCTCCGGATCACCTGCCTCTTCGCGCAATAGCCCCAACCACGTCGCCGCCGTCGCACTCTTTGAATTTTGGAAATAGGCCGACATCCACAATTTCTCCGCCGACTCCCACTGACCCAACCGCAGGCCCAGCAACAGCGCATACAAAGCCGCCACCACCGCCAGCCCCAGCCCGCGCCCCGTGCGCGACTGTTGTGAAATCACCCACGCCGCCAACACGGCAAACCCCGGAACAATAGGATAGAAATAGCGATCTGCCACCGGATGCAGCAACGGCCACAAATTCGAAACCGGCAGGAAGAAAAGGGCCATCCACACCAGCCCCAACGTAAGTACAGGCCAAGACCGTCGCGCCGCCCACGCCCCCCACCCGCAAAGCAGCATCCACCCCAAACCCGACAAAATGGATATGGAAAACAGCGACGTCACCGGCTCAAAGGCCGGCGTCACGTTCAGCGGCCAGGGCACCAGAAGCAAACGCAAGGTTCGCGTCCACAAAGAAGGAACTGAAAACACCGTTTCCGGAAAACGAAGCGACTCCCCGTTCCAAGAGCCACCCGCCGCCTGTAAAACCGTCGGCAACAACGCCCACAACACGAAGAAACCCGCCGCGACTCCACCGCAAATCGCCACCATCGAAATACGTGTGCGCCGTTCCGCCGGAAAAGCGCCCGGGAACAACCATATCAGCACCGCCAGCAAGAAGGGAACCACCACCGCCGTCTCCTTCGACAACAACGCGAGCACCAAACATATCACGCCTCCAGCACGTTTTGCTGCCGCATGATCCTTTGTCCCAATGAACAAATGCAGCGATGCCAGCCCAAACAAAAAACACAGCACATCCGCCCTGAAACCCGGCGCATGAACCGCTTCCGACACCACCGGATGCAACCCAAACAGAATTCCCGCCGCCGCCGCAAGAAACTGCTGCCTCGTCAATCTCCACATCAGCAGCATCAGCAACGCCACACAGCCCACATGTAGCACCAGATTGGTCGCGCGAAAACCCGCAGGACGCAACCCGTGCCACGCCCGATCCAAAAAATAGGTCGCCAACACGGCCGGTCGCCGCCCATTGATGACATTCGGCTTCGCCAAGGTCTGCCCCGTCAGCACCTGCCCCACGTTGGCTGGATTTTCCAGAAACGGGTTTTCCTCAATCATTCCCACATCATCGTACAAAAACGGATGCGTCAATCCCACAAGCCACGGAGCCGTCACCACCCCCAGCAAAACAATCCATTTCCACGCCTGATTCATGCAACGCATTGAATGCGGCCACAGAGAACTTGTCAACGCCTCCTTTTTTTCTTCCCCCGCGATGCGCCCTTCCCCTACACTTCCCTAGTGAAAAAGAGCTCCTCCATCCTTCTGGTCTTGGGTTTTGTCGCCCTTCTTTTCGCGCTGGCTACACCCCGCGATGCCCTCGCCGCCAAAAAATGGCGCGAATACACCGACTGCCAGATGATTCCCAGCGAAGCCAACGATGGAGACAGCTTCCACGTCAAGGCCGGTAACATCAAATCCAAAACCTATCTCTTCCGGCTATATTTCACGGACACCCCCGAGTCCGAATCTTCGCTCCCCGAACGCTTGAAAGAACAGGCTGACTATTTTGGCATCGCCGATCCGGCCAATGTGGTCAAAGCAGGGAAAGAGGCTGCCAAGTTCACCGCCGACTTCCTTAAAAACGGTTTCACCGTTCATTCCCGCCTCTCCGATGCCCTGGGCCGTTCCCAAATGGACCGCGACTACGCCATGGTCATGGTTGGAAACCTCGATCTCGGCACGGAATTGGTTCGCAACGGCCTCGCCCGAGTCTACGGCAGCGGAACAGATCTGAGCGAGTTGGAACCCTACGGAAAATCCGAGGACTTTTGGTGGAAACGTCTCCGCGGCGCTGAACTGGAAGCCAAGCAGGCCAAGCGCGGTGCATGGGCCTACTCTGGCGCTCCCGCCTCCCGTATGGATTCGCTTTTTGCCCCCCGCCAAGTGGCCGAACAGGATGTCGTACTGTCCCGCCCCATTTATCTCTATCCGCTAGACCCCCGCAATGTCCAGCCCCTCGGCCAGCTCAAGGCCGGACTGACTGTCCGCGTCATCAAAGGAGCCACTCCCGATAAAGCCCAGGTGCGATTCACCTCCTCCTCCGGGCAGGTCTATGAAGGTCTAGCCCGTTTCGTCGATCTCGGCATCTGACCCCGCCCATGCCATTCACACTTTCCACCTATCTCACGGACGGCGCGCGCTGGATCGAAGACGCCCTCGACCGCCTCGTTCCTCCCGCCGACACCCGCCCCGCCCGCCTCCACGCCGCCATGCGCCACAGCTTGTTTGCGGGCGGCAAACGTCTCCGTCCCCTCCTCTGCGCCGCCTGCGCCGAGGCGTGTGGAGCTCATCGCGATGTCACCCTCTTCCCCGCCGCCGCCATCGAATGCCTCCATACCTACACCCTCATCCACGACGACCTCCCCTGCATGGATGATGACGACCTCCGCCGCGGCATTCCCACCTGCCACAAGGTCTATGGCGAGTCTATCGCCCTTCTCGCCGGCGACGCCCTCCAGGCCATTGCCTTTGAACTCGCCGCCCAAACCCCCAGCAACGCACTTTCCATTGTGGTCGAACTGGCCCGCGCCTCCAATTCCACGGGCGTCGTCGGTGGCCAGGTCGAAGATATGCTCGGCGAACATCTCCCGCCCGACGAAGATCGCCTCCGCTACATCCAGCAGCACAAAACCGGCGACTTGATTGTCTGCGCCTGCCGCATGGGGGTCCTCGCCGCCTCCGGCTCCACCACCGCACTGGATGCCGCCACGCAATACGGTGCTGCCCTCGGCGAAGCTTTTCAAATCGCCGACGACCTCCTTAACGTCACCTCCACCCCCGAACAACTGGGCAAGGCCGTTGGAACTGACGCCGCACGCGAAAAAACGACCGCCCTCTCTGTCTACGGCATGGAAGGTGCCCAAAAACGCCTTCAAGCCTTGGTCCTTTCATCGCTGGAATCCATTTCCGCATTCCCCGGCGATTCCACGCCCCTCTCCGCCCTCGCCCGACACATCGCCGCCCGCAAAAGCTAAACCCAGTTTCTATCCAAATTTTGGACAGTTGCCCCCTCTGCCGAGTTTCACATGGTGGACAAGCATCTAGACAAAAAAAGATCCGATCTGCTTTCGCAAATCGGATCCGGTAAAAAATTCCTGGCAACGTGCTACTCTCCCGCCCCCAAGTGAGGCAGTACCATCGCCGCTGCGAGTCTTGACTTCTGTGTTCGGAATGGGAACAGGTATTACCCTCGCGCCATGGCCACCAGGAAAAAAAGGATTTGCACAGGATACAAGAATCAAAAAATAACCATGAAAAAGATGTCGCAGGATCCGCCCCGCCGAAGCGAGGCGGATCCGCGAACAAATAAATGGTCAAGCCGCACGGCATATTAGTAGCGGTTAGCTGAACGCATCGCTGCGCTTACACACCCGCCCTATCAAGGTCGTAGTCTTCAACCTGCCTTCAGTCCAGGCGAACCTGGAAGGGAGATCCAATCTTGGAGTCGGCTTGGCTCTTAGATGCATTCAGAGCTTATCCATTCCGCACATAGCTACTCGGCCATGCCGCTGGCGC
>CAYNHA010000246.1:0-2812 GCA_964397035.1 uncultured Verrucomicrobiota bacterium | reverse complement strand
GGCAGAACGTAGTGGCCGTGGATTCGGACGATGGCGCCGCCGCCAAACAGAACGCGGGTGGTTCCGCGGGGGGATGGTTTGGCGACCAGGCGGATGAGGTTGGGGTTTGCGCGGTCGCCGTTTTGCTCCAGCGAAATGGGGGAGCCGTCCCAGCGGCCCTGTTGCAGCAGGTAATGACCGAGAGCGGCGTTGCCGGAACCGGTGGCGGGGTCTTCGAGATAGCCGAAGGTGGGAGCGAAGACGCGGGTCCGGAAGCGGTGGGCGGGTGTGGAGGTTTCCTGTGAAAACACGGTGAGAATGTCCACGGATTGCGAGAGGCAGTAGTCTTTCAATTCTTCCTGCGAGGGGGCGAGGGAAAGAACGGAATCGAGCGTGGCCATGGGGACGATCAAGGTTTCCAGTCCGGCATTGACGATGGAAACGGGAAGGGAATCGGAAAGGGTGCCGGGGGAGGTTTGGAGGGCGCGGGCGAGTGGGCGTTTGTCGATGGGGGAGGTGCGGAACTGCGGGGCGGGCGAGGTGATGTAGACAGCGTTTTCGCCGGGGATTCGGTTTTCGACTTCCAATGTGGAGGAGTTGGTTCGGATGGTGAGGGTGGGGTGGGCGATGAGGATGGGATCGTTTTGGATGAGGTCGCAGAGGATGGCGATGGTGGCGTGGCCGCAGAATTCGACTTCGCGCTCGGAGGAGAAATAGCGGAGGCGGAAGGTGCCGTCGGGCAGGGGCCAGGTGTAGCCGACTTCGCTGACGAAGCCCTTGAGTTCGCGGGCGATTCGCTGCATGTCCGAAACAGTGATGTCGGTTTCGGCACGGAGAGAGATCAGGCCGGCAGGGTTTCCGGAGGAGGTGGCGGTGGCAAAGGCGTCGATTTTTTTGAAGGGGTATGACTTCATGGCGGGGGGAGGTGCGAACTATCACTTATAATTATAAGTGATAGTTGGGGGGAGGGGTTATTTTTTCAGGCTGAGGATGATGACGCCGAGGGCGACGCAGGCGATGCCGGACCATTCTCGGAGGCTGGGGCGTTCGCCGAGGAAGATGAAGGCGAAGAGGGCGACGAGGACGAGGCTGAACTTGTCCACGGGGGCGACCTTGGAGGCTTCGCCCATTTGGAGGGCGCGGAAGTAGCAGACCCAGGAGGCGCCGGTGGCGAGGGCGGAGAGAGTGAGGAACGTCCACGTTTTGCCGGGAAGGTGGAGGGGATTGCTCCATTTGCCCATGGCGGCGACGTAGCCGGCGAGGACGAAGAAAATGATGAAGGTGCGCACGAGGGTGGCGAGATCGGAGTCGACGCCGCGGATGCCGATCTTGGCGAAGATGGCGGTGCCGGCGGCAAAGAGGGCGGAGAGAAGGGCCCAGAAAAACCAGGCGGGCATGTTCATGGGGGGATTTCCTTTCATGGGGCGGCGGCTCCGAGCAATTGGCGGTAGGCATCGCCTAGAAGCTGCTTGTAGCGGGCGTAGTTGTAGGTGGTGAGGTGAAGCTGGCGGCCGGCATCGCCGAGGCGTTCGCGCAGGAGGGGATCGGCGGCGAGGGCGGCGACTCCGTCGGCGAAGGCTTCGGGGGTGGGGGGGACGAGGCGGGCAGTGGAATCGTTCAGAATGAGGCGGTTGGCGGGGTTGTCGCAGGCGACGATGGCGCGGCCGGTTTTAAGATAGTCAAGGAGTTTGAGAGGGGTGTTGCCGCCGGCGATGCGGGGAGAGAGGAGGATGTCGGCGGCGGCGAGCGTGTGGGGGAGGGTGTCAGGGTGGATGTGGGCGGGGAAGAACACGCGATCGGCGAACCCGGAATCCATCAGGGAGGTTTGATGCAGGGCGACCTGCTCGGGGGTACCGCCGATGACGGCGAAGTAGAGGTTGGGGTTCTGGCGCAGGGCGAGGGGAATGCTGCGGAAGAGAAGATCCATGCCTTGGTAGACGGCAAAGGAGCCGACATAGAGGGCGAGGACGGAATTGGGGGGAAGGCCGAGCTGGCGGCGGGCCTTCTGGGCGAGGTCGAGGTTGGGTTCGACGAGCGAGGAGGGGATGTCAAAGATGTGGTGAACGGGTTTGCCGGGGGCGATTTGTCGGGCCTGTTCCACGAGGGCGGGGCCGGTGCCAATGACGGCGTCGGCGCGCAGGATGGAGAAGCGCTCGACGCGGGCATAGGCGGACATGACGAGATTGCGGAGGAAGCCTTTTTTATAGGAGGCGGGATCGGAGTGTTTTTCGAAAATGAGTTTGGTGCCGTGGCGGCGGGCCAGGACGGCGGCGATGGGGCCGGCATCCTCGATGCCGTGAATGACGTGGTAGCGGCGGCGGCGGGCGAGGGCGGAGGCTTTGAAATAGAGGGAAACGTCGAGGATGGCCTTGGCGGCGGAGGGGCCGATGGGGAGATTTTTGGCGCGGATGATGTTGGGGGCGCGGTGGAGGGTGACGCCGGGGATGTGTTTGTCTTCGCCGACGGGCATGACGAGCAGGTCGACGTCGTAGCCGAGTTCGGCGAGGGCCTGAGCGTCGAAGCGGACGCGCAGGGGGGAGCCGCGCCATTGGAAGAAGGGCTGGGGAGAAATGAGCAGGACGCGTGGCATTTCGGGGATCATGTTTTTTTCTTCTCCTGGGCGGTGCGGGGGAGGCGTCGAAACACCGAGAGGGGGCCGCCGCGATGGCCGCCGAATTGGATGGCGCGGGCGCCGGAGGACAGGGCGGCCTTAAGGGGGGCGACGAGGCGGGCGGGGTCGGCCAGGGCGGGGATAGAGAAGGTGCAGTGATAGGAGCCTGCGGTTGCTTCTTCGCCGGGGAAGGGGAGGGGGTCGGAGCCGGCGAGAAGGGCG
>CAYNHA010000245.1:0-36414 GCA_964397035.1 uncultured Verrucomicrobiota bacterium | reverse complement strand
TTCCGGGAGTTCGCGGCCCGGCTCTGACATACCGGGTTTTCCATAGTGTGGAAACATTTTTTCCATTGTGTGGAAAAACCGAGAAAATATTTTCCATACTGTGGAAAAATCGATGCGCCGCCGCCGTGCGCACGGGAGGCGGAAACGGGCTTTTTCGTTTTTTTCTTCTGCGCGCTTGACTTCTATGGGCGTCCCGCTATCTTCTCCCACGATTTTCGGTTCCAGCGTAGCTCAATGGTAGAGCGGTTGGCTGTTAACCAATAGGTTACAGGTTCGAGCCCTGTCGCTGGAGCCAATTTTTCCGCGTTTCGGGCGTTTTTTCCGGCGGTAACCGGGGAAGAGGCTGCGTGAAGGTTTTGCCTTTCCGCAACGATTCGCAAAGCGTCCTCTGTCGTCGGATTTCTCCCGATTCTTCCGGCACGGGGTTGTTTCACAGTCAAACGAGATGGAAAGAACCGCGTTGACAGGTGCGCGCGCTGCGCGCTACTGTTCGCCGCTCAAGTTTGGGAATTGAAGGATTATGAAGACGACACAGCCGAAAGAATCTGAAGTGAAGCACGAGTGGTATCTGATCGATGCCACCGACAAACCCGCCGGCCGCCTGGCCGTCGAACTCTGCCGCCTCCTCCGGGGCCGCGGCAAACCCGACTACACCCCGCACATCGACATGGGCGATTTCGTCGTGGTCATCAACTCCGCCAAGGTCGGCATGTCCGGCTCGAAGGAGGAGAAGAAGACCTACGCGAAGTATACCGGCTTCCAGAGCGGTTACATCGAGACCACCGTGGCCCAGATGCGCGCCAAGAACCCCAATTTCATCATCTGGCACGCCGTGAAGTGCATGTTGCCGAAGAACCACCTGAGCCGCCAGCTCATCAAGCGCCTCAAGATCTACCCCGGCACCGATCATCCCCACGCGGCGCAAAACCCCAAAGCCATCGGCTAATTCCGGAGAAACATCATGGCCACCAAGAAAGCTGAAATCGAATACATCGCCACCGGCCGCCGCAAGACGGCCATTGCCCGCGTCCGCATCCTGCTGGGCAAAGGCAACATTACGGTCAACGGCCGCGAGTTTGCCGAATACTTCCCCACCACCGATCTGCGCCTGATCGTCGAAGAGCCCTTCAAGGCCCTCGAAGCGGCGGGCAAGTTCGATGTCATTGCCCTCTGCCAAGGCGGCGGCGTTCCCGGACAGGCCGGGGCCCTGCGCCATGGCATTGCACGCGCCCTGCTGCAGGTCGATGAAAACTACCGCGCCATCCTCAAGAAGGCCGGCTTCCTGACCCGCGATCCGCGCATGAAGGAACGTAAGAAACCCGGTCAGCCTGGTGCGCGTCGCCGCTTCCAGTTCTCGAAACGCTAGGCCAAACCGAGCCCGCAACACCCCGACCGCCCCGGCGTTCGGGGTTTTTTCTTGCCCGGATGGCGCCTTGCCCCCATTGCGAGCAACCGATCGACCCGCTGTGCGCCATATCAAGCTCGAAATGACTTTGGCGTCCTTTCTTGTGGTTCATTTCGACAATCTTGTCGAAATCCGTTTTTACCTTGTCCAAAGGGCCGCCGGCAACGTACACTGAGGAGCATATGAGCGATTTATCTGCGAAGGTCGTGTCGTTTGTGGACTGGATGGACCAGGCCACCGGTGACTGGGTGTTGTTGAATCCAAAGGATTTGCCGTCCATGGCCCGGTTCGCCACGGAACTGGAGCAGAAGGCAAAGGAGTGGAACTCCACACCTGAACTTTCCGCGCTTTCCGAAACAGCTCCAAAGGGGCTCCTCCATGCCGCCACGCTCATCAAGAACATGATCTTGGGCAAAGCGGACAATCCGGCGGCCGCCATGGAAGAAGCTGGACGGACTCTGCAAGAGGTATGCGCCGGGTTCCGCCAATTGGTCAATTTTGCCCAAAACAGCCCCTCGCCATCCCTCCCCCAAAAAACGGCACCATCCGGATCTGAAGCGACTTTCTCGGCTGTCGTTGATGACTCCATTGTCGCGGCCTATGTCGAGCAAGAACTCTCCATTCTTCCCGAAATGGAACAATTGGTTTTGGCGTTTGAGAAAGAACGGGACGCCAACATCCTCCCCGGTTTTCGCCGGATGATTCATACCCTCAAAGGCGAATCTGGTGCCGTCGGAGCCATGGAAATCGAACGGGTAAGCCATCGCTTCGAAGACTTGCTTGGCGGTCCCCCCGAGGCCATTGTTTCGGATGTACTCTTCGCCGCCCTCGACTGGATTTCCCGCGCAATCGATGCGTTCGGACGTGGAATCCCCATCGAGGGGGCCGACCAACTCATCGAACTTTTCAAGAATCCATCCCTCTCCCCACCTTCATCCCGGCCTTCCCCCCCGGCACCTCCTTTGTCGGCTCCTCCCGCCCCAAAACCACCCTCCGCCTATTTGGACATTTCCATCAAAATTTCCGACATTGAGCTGGCGAACGACTTCCTTGCAGAAGCCCAGGAGCACTTCGATCTGGCCGATGAACACCTGCTCATTCTGGAAAAAAATCCAGCCGCCTTTGACTCCATCGGTGCCGTGTTCCGTTCCTTCCATACCCTGAAGGGCGTGGCGGGGTTCCTCGGGTTGACACCCATCGGCGAGCTGGCCCACGCTGCCGAAACGGTCCTCGACGAGATCCGGAAGGGCCAGAGATCCTTCAGCGATGCCGCCGTCGAACTGACCTTTGGAGCCCTCGATCTGCTCAAGTTGATGATGAACGATTTGCGGGATTCCCTTCATCGCGACGGCGTCATGAAGGTCCGTGCCGAATTGCCCGGCCTCCTTCAAAAACTTCATACCCTGCAGGCCACTCCCGCCACCCCCGCCTTGCCGCCGCCTTCGCCCGTCCCCCCCGCCATTTCCACACCGCCGCCGGCCCAGGCCGCACCTTCCACCACATGCCCGGCAAAGGCAGGCGTTGCCCCTCCTCCGCCGCCGCCCACTCCCTCCCTCCCGGCGCCCCCGACCGCCGAGCCGGAACCGGAATCCGATGCTGGCGAAGCCATTCCCCAGGTCCATTCTGTCCATTCGCCCACGCAAACCATGAAGGTGGACGCTTTCCGCATCGACCAGCTCCTCGACATGATCGGGGAACTGGTTATCATCGAGTCCATCGTGGCCGGCGACCCCGAAATCCGCGCCATCAATTCCTTGCGCATCGAAAAAAACCTGGCCCTGCTGGGCAAGATCACCCGTTCCCTGCGCGACACCGGCATGTCCATGCGCATGGTGCCCGTGGATCCTGTGTTCAAGAAAATGGCACGCCTTGTCCGCGACCTGGCCCGCAAATCCGGCAAGCAGGTGGAATTGATCATCAAGGGCGGCGACACCGAAATCGACAAGGGCATGGTTGAAAAACTGGGGGATCCGCTGGTCCACATGATCCGGAATTCGATGGACCACGGCATTGAACCCGCGGCGGAACGCGTCGCCTTGGGCAAGCCGGCCCAGGGCCACATCGAATTGCGCGCCCATCACGTGGGAGGCAACATCCACATCGACATCGAGGACGACGGCCGCGGACTGAACCGCGAGGCCATTGTGGAGCGCGGCATCGAACGCGGTCTCATTCCCAGCGCCGAGGGAATGTCCGACCAGGATATCTATGCCCTCATTTTCCAACCCGGCTTCTCCACCGCCAAGCAAATCACGGAAATCTCAGGCCGTGGGGTCGGTATGGACGTGGTGAAGCGCAACATCGAATCGCTGCGCGGCAATGTGCTGATCCACACCACGCCGGGACAGGGATCCCTTTTCACGCTGGCCCTGCCTCTCACCACGGCCATCATCGATGGCATGCTCGTTCGAGTGGCCCAGGAAACCTATATCATGCCCACCTTGTCGATCCTGGAATCCTTCCGCCCCGCAGCCGGTCAGGTCCACGTGGTCACCGGCCGGGGGGAAATGGTTTCCTTCCGCGGCAACCTCCTGCCCCTCTTCCGCCTCTCCCGCCTGCTGGGGGCCGGAAACGCCGAAGAGGATCCACTGAAGTCGATCGTGATTGTTGTGGAGGAATATGGCAAGCAATGGGGCCTGATGGTCGACGACCTGCTCGGCCAGCAGCAAATCGTGATCAAGAGCTTGGGCGAGGGTCTCGGCCAGACGGCAGGCGTTGTCGGCGCAAGCATTTTGGCCGATGGCCATCCCGGACTCATTCTGGACGTGGCGGATGTCATCCGCCTTGCGAAGAGCGAATGAACAGGGTCAGGAGGCACCCGGTGGAATGATCTCGCGCATCCGTGCGTTTGGCCATAACCACCGGCGGGCGATTGTCCTGCTTTTCTTTCTGGTTGGCCTCGGCGCCTGGCTGGGCCTCGCGCACCTCGGCCGGCGGCATGCCGATCAATCCATGCGCAGGGAACTGCTCGAACAGGCCCGGTCTCTTTCCCAAGCCATCGATCCCCGCCACATTGAAAGCCTCTCCGGAACCGAGGCGGACCTCTCCCACAGCAGCTATCTGCGCCTCAAGGAGCAACTTGGGGCCATCGCCTCCGCCCATTCCCGATGCCGCTTCCTCTACCTGCTCGGAAAGCGGAACGACGGGACGCTGTATTTCATTGCCGACAATGTTCCCATCGGACGCGCCGACGAGGCTCCCGCCGGCATGCCCTACGGCGATGCCCCCCCCGGTTTTCCACTTGTTTTCGAAACCAGCCAGCCGATCACCGAGGGCCCCTATTCCGACCGGTGGGGATCGTTTGTCAGCGCCCTGGTTCCCATCCATTCTTTCGAAAGCCACCGCCTGATCGCCGCCTTCGGCATGGATTTCGACGCCCGGGCCTGGCAATGGGAAGTGGCCGCCCAAACCGCCCCCGGCCTCACCCTCCTTGCGCTGATGCTCCTGGCGGGACTCACCTCCCTGCGGGCCTACCTGTCGTGTGCAACCCCCTCGACGCGGCTGGTCACGGGCCGGCTTCTGGCCCCCCTCTCGCTTCTGGTCCTGGTCCTGCTGGCCAGCCCCCTCCTCCTCCTCCTGCACCTGAACCGGCAGCAAATGGCCGACCGGTTTGCCGCCCAAGCGGACCGGGTCATCCGCGAACTCGATGTGGATTTGAAGAACCAAGCCGCCGGACTCGCCATGGCCATTGCGCCCATGGCCGAAGATTCTTCGCTCGTCAAAGCCCTTCGCCTGCGCGACGCCGCGGCCATCGAAGCCGAATGCACTCCCATTTTCCACAAACTCCGCGCCGAACATCGCCTGACCCGGTTAACGTTTCTCGATCCCGATCGCGTGTGCCTCTTCCGGGGCCATGAACCCGAACAGCGGGGCGATGTCATTGACCATCCCATTGTGCTCGATTCGGCGAAAACCGGACAAACCGCTTTCGGAACCGAGATCGGCCCCCTGGGAACCCTCATGCTTCGGGTGGCTCAACCCATCTTCAGCCAAGGCCAGAAAATCGGATACATTGAGCTCGGCAAGGAAATCGACGATGTACTTTCCTCGCTCCAGCAGCGCACCGGCGTCGATCTCGCCCTGTTCCTATCCAAACGCCATCTGGACAGAACCGGCTGGGAAACAGGAATGAAGAAACTCCATCGGGATGCCGATTGGGACCGGATGCCCGACGATGTCGTTTCCTATTCTTCGGGAAATACCCTCTCCGAGTCCTTCATTCAGGCCGTTCTCTCGGCCCGGCTGCACCCGGACCCTGGCCCCATCACGCTCATCGATGGCCGGCAATTCCGTTTGTCTTCCGCCCCCATGCGGGATGTCAACGGAACAACCGTGGGAACCCTCCTCATCACAAGCGACGTTTCCACCGAAAATACGAATTTCCGGAACATCGTTTTCATCGGCAGCCTGGGAGCGGTACTCCTCATCGCCGCCCTGCTGAGTTTTGTCTATGTCCTGCTCCACCGAACCGATATCCACATCCTGGCCCAGCAACAGGCGCTGCGCCAGAGCGAGGAGCGGAACCGGACCCTCATCGAAGTCCTTCCCGACATCCTCATCCTCACGAACGCCGAGGGCCTCTACCTCAACATCTATGCCTCCTCGGAGGATCGCCTCTTCCGCCCAAAGGCCGAACTGCTGGGCAAGAAAATCGAGGAGTTCCTGCCCGAATCCGTCGCCGTCCCCATTCTGGAGAAAATCCGTTTCGCCATTCAGTCCAAATCCTTCCAGTCGATCGAATACGAGCTCGAAGTCCCCGCCGGACACATCCATTTCGAGGCCCGCATCGTCCCCTCGGGCTCCGCCAACGCCCTGGTCCTGGTTCGCGACATCACCCAGCAAAAACTGGCGGAGACCGAATTGCGCGAAAGCCAGGAACAGTTCAAATCCCTCATCTCCAACATTCCGGGCATCTTCTACCGGTGCACATTCGGACGCACCTGGACCCTGCTCTACATCAGCCCTGAAATCGAAACCCTCAGCGGCTATCCCCCGGAAGATTTCATCGAGGAAAAGGGACGCACCTTGGGCAGCGTGATCCATGCAGACGATGTGGATCTCGTCATCAGCCGCATCAAAGCCGCGATCGACACGGACTCCCCCTGGGAAATGGAATACCGGATCGTCCACAAGGACGGCACCGTCCGCTGGGTCCGCGAAACGGGCCGGGCCATGGTCTACCCGGTCAACTCCCTGCGCCAACTCTTCCTGGACGGCTTCATTCTCGATGTCACCGAACGCAAGCGCCTGGAGGAGGAACGCACCGAAATGCAGGCCCGCCTCCTGCATGTGGGAAAACTCGAAGCCGTAGGCCAGTTGGCCGCCGGCGTGGCCCACGAAATCAACACCCCCATCCAGTTCATCGGCGACAACACAACGTTTGTCCTCGACTCCCTCGGACCTCTTTTCTCGTTGATCGATGCCTATGGACGCCTCGCCCCCGAATCCGCCCCCTCCCCGGCCATCCACGAGTTGGAAAAACAAATCGATTTGCCATTTTTGAAGGATGAAATTCCCAAAGCCCTGAAGGAATCGCTGGACGGCATCCAGCGCGTCAAGCGCATCGTGAAAACCATGCGTGAATTTGCCCGCGAAGACGCCCAAGGCAAAGTCATGTCCGACATCAATGCCGGCATCCGAAGCACCATCGCCATCTGCCAAAGCGAATGGAAACGCGTCGCCGAGATTCAGCTCGATCTCGATCCGAACCTTCCTCCCGTTCCCTGCCATCCCGGAGAAATCAACCAGGTTCTCGTCAACCTCATCGTCAACGCGGCCCATGCCATCGGCGGGATGGCCCGCTCCGACAGATCCCACGCGGGCCTCATCCTCATCCGGACCCGCCACCACGCGGACCACATCGAGATCCAGGTGGAGGACAATGGCGGCGGCATTCCCGAAAACATCCGGTCCCGCATGTTCGAGCCGTTCTTCACCACCAAGGAAATCGGGAAAGGCACCGGCCAGGGTCTGTATCTTTCCCGTAATATTATTTTGAAGGGCCACGGGGGAGGCATTACCTTTGAATCCAAGGAGGGAAGCGGCACCATCTTCACCGTCTCCCTTCCCCTTGCTGACGAAACCCGTGAGCGGGACTGCACATGAAAGTGTCCGAACTACAGGATAAAAAGCAAATTCTGTTCGTGGACGATGAGCCCCACGTGCTGGGCGGCCTCAAGCGTTCGCTCCACTCCATGCGCGACGAGTGGGATATCCATACCGCACCCGGCGGGGCGGAGGCCCTCGAATTCCTGAAGACCAAGTCCATGGACATGGTTGTTTCCGACCTGCGCATGCCCGGCATGGATGGCGTGGAACTTCTGAAAACCATTCAGCACCTCCACCCGCAAATGATCCGTTTTGTTCTCTCCGGCTACGCCGACCGATTCATGATCCTCCGCTGTGCAGGCCCCGCCCACAAGTTCCTGGTCAAGCCCTGCGACATCGATTCCCTCGTCAAATCCATCCGCCGAGCCTTTGCCCTCCGCGACCTGCTACACAGCCACAGCGTCCAGCAGGTCATCGAAGCCGCAACCGAACTGCCCGCCCTGCCCAGTCTCTATGAGGCCCTGATGAACGCCCTCCAATCGCGCGACAGCAGCATGGCCCAGATCGCCTCCCTCATCGACAGCGACGCCGTCCTCTCCGGAAAACTGCTCCATCTCGTGAACTCCACCTTCTTCGGATACATCCAGTCCATTCCGCAGGCGGTCTCCTATCTGGGCGCCGAAGCCATGAGCGCCATCGCCCTCACCGCCGCCCTCTTCGCCCCCTATCTCAGCGGAAATAGCGACGAATTCGGCATCCAGGAAAACTATGACCACTCCGTTTCCGTCGGCGCCACCGCCGGACGCTGGATCGCCAAGACCCTCAAGGACCGGAAGCTCTCCGAAGAAACCACCATGGCCGGCATGACCCACGACATGGGCAAACTGGTCCTCATCCGCAACAGGCCCGACGACTGGCGGAAAGCCATCCAGTTCGCCGCCGAGAAAAACCTCCCCCTGCACGCCGCCGAAAGGGAGATTTTCGGCACCTCCCACGCCGAAATCGGCGCCTATCTGCTCAACCGCTGGGGCGTCGCCGACAACATCGTCGAAGCCGTCGCCTACCACCACCATCCCGCCAACAGCCTGGGCCGCGAACAAAACTCCCTCTTTGCCGTGCATGTCGCCAACGCCCTTTGCCACAAATGGCACGAACCCGGCAAAAACTGGCGCAGGCTTCTCGACCCCACCTATCTTGCCGCCGTCGATCCCGCCTGGAACATCGATGCCTTCGAGGCCGACGCCGGCAAGACCTGATCCCCGCCGCGTCCCCGCGTCAAATCCCGGCCCGCCCCATCATCGCCCGGAAGCGGGCGAAAGCGGGAACGGCGTCGTGCGGCCCCGGCGCGGCTTCGGGATGGTACTGCAACGAAAAGGCAGGAAACTTCTTTGCCTCCAAACCCTCCACGGTGCGATCGTTCAGACTGATGTGGGTGATTTCCGCCACGGCTGGATCCAGACTGTCCGCATCCACCCGGTAGTTGTGGTTTTGAGAGGTGATTTCCACCGTGGAAGACCGCACATCCATCACGGGGTGGTTGCATCCGTGGTGGCCGAACTTCAACCGGCACGTTTTCCCGCCCAGCGCCAGCCCCAGCAGCTGGTGGCCCAGGCAGATGCCCATGATCGGCACCTTGCCCAGCAATCCGCGGATCGTGGCGATGGCATAGTGCAATGCCGACGGATCGGCCGGACCGTTCGAAAGCATCACGCCCGCAGGCCGGAGCGCCAGCACATCCTCCGCCGTGCTGTGGGCATTCAAGACCCGTACGCGGAATCCCTGCCCCGCCAGCAGGCGCAGCGTGTTGAACTTGATCCCGTAATCCAGCACCGCCACCAGCGGAGCGTCCGGACCCGCGTCCGAAGGCCAGTCATAGGCTTCCTTCGTGGAGACTTTCGACGCATAGTCCTGTCCGTCCAGCCCCTCCCACGCGCGCGCCCGGGCCACCGCTTCCTCGGCCGACATCGATCCGGTCGCACACAAAAAGGCCTTCTGCGTTCCCCCTTCGCGCAGCTTCAGCGTCAGGGCGCGCGTGTCCAGTCCCGCCAGCGCCGGCACGTTCCAGCGGATCAGCGCATCGGTCAGCGTTTCCTCCGAGCGCCAGTTGGACGGTGCATTCATCTCGTGCAGCAGCAACCCCGCCGCATGAATGGCGGCCGACTCGTAATCCTCGCGGTTGAATCCGGTATTGCCGATCTCGGGCATGGTCAGCGTGACGAGCTGCCCGGCATAGGAAGGATCCGTCAGGATTTCCTCATAGCCCGTCATGCCCGTGTTGAACACCACCTCGCCCAGCCGGTCCGCGGACGCGCCGCACGACCAGCCCCGGATCACGGTGCCATCGGCCAGCGCGAGAAAAGCTTTCTTCCCGCGCTGCGCCGCCCACTGTTGCGAAAACTTGCTCATGCCTTTTTCGCCCCTTTCCGAGCGGTGGTTCGATTGTATTCCTGCAAGGAAAGAACCTCGAAATCCTCGTGCTTGCCCAAGGTCTTGAGTCCGTCCAGGGCGGCCCGAAGGCCGCGGATCGTGGTCGTCATGGGGATGCCGCGCCGCACGGCTTCCGTGCGCATCTTCACCTCGTCCAGTTGCGGCTTGCAGCCGGAAGGCACATTGACGATCCACCCCACGGCGCCATCCAGCACCAGATCCAGCACGTGCGGACGCCCTTCCGAAATCGCAAAGGCGGCGCGCGCCGGAATCCCCAGATCGCGCAGCAAGGTGGCCGTTCCGCACGTGGCCCAGATGCCATAGCCCATCTCGACGAGCTCCTTCGCGCATTTGGCCATTTCGATGCGATCGGAATGCCGCTCGCCCGACACGCTGATGAACACGCCGCCCGAGAGCGGCACCGGATTGCCCGCCGCCTGCTGGCTCTTCACGAACGCCATGCCGGGGTCCGGATCGATGCCCATCACTTCGCCCGTCGAGCGCATTTCCGGCGTCAGCCTCACATCGCAGCCCGGGAAACGAGCAAAGGGAATCACGGCCTCCTTCACAGCCACGTGGCGAATGGCAACCTCGCTCGTGAATCCGATTTTCCGGAGCGATTCGCCCGCCATGACGCGCGCGGCGTAGCCCGCCAGCGGAACCCCCGTCGCCTTGCCGACGAACGGGACGGTCCGCGACGCACGCGGATTGACCTCGAGGATATAGACCTCTCCGTCCTGCACCGCATATTGCACATTCATCAATCCGCGCACCTGGAGTCCGCGCGCCAGGGCACGCGTATGCTCGCGGATGCGCTCCACCACCGCCGCCGGCAATCCCTGCGGCGGAATCACGCACGCGCTGTCGCCGCTGTGGATGCCCGCCTTCTCGATGTGCTCCATCACCGCGCCGATGACTTCCCGTTCGCCATCCGCCAGGCAATCCACGTCCACCTCGATGGCGTCCTCCAAAAACTTGTCGATCAGCACCGGGCGTCCTTCCGACACGGCGAACGCCTCGTTGCAGAACTTCTCGAAGAAGGGTTCCGTGTAGACAATCGCCATGGCCCGGCCACCCAGCACAAACGAGGGACGCACCAGCACCGGGAACCCGATGCGCTGGGCGATCTTCAGCGCATCCGCCAAATTCGTTGCCGTGCCATTCGCCGGTTGCTTCACGCCCACCTGATCGGCGAGCTGCTTGAAGAATTCGCGATCCTCGGCCTTTTCGATGTTTTCCGGACTGGTGCCAATGATGTTCACCCCGGCGGCCTTGAGCGACATCGCCAGGTTCAGCGGCGTCTGACCCCCGAACTGCACAATGGCTCCATCGCAGCGTTCGCGGCGGTAGACCGCCAGCACGTCTTCCAGCGTCACCGGCTCGAAATACAGCCGGTCGCTCGTGTCGTAATCCGTCGACACCGTCTCGGGATTGCTGTTCACCATCACGGTCTCGAATCCCGCCTTGCGCAGCGCCTGGCAGGCGTGAACGCAGCAATAATCGAACTCGATGCCCTGCCCGATGCGGTTCGGTCCGCCGCCCAGGATCATGATTTTCTTCTTGGAGGAAGGCGGGAGCGGGGCGGCCGGCTCGTCGCCATACGCGGAATAGAAGTAGGGTGTGGCCGCCGCGAATTCCGCCGCGCACGTATCCACCACGCCATAGGTCGGCCAAAGATTCAGGCGGTCCCGCGCTGCGCGCACCTCGTTTTCCGTCGCGCCCAGCAGCGCCGCCAGTTGCTTGTCGGAAAAACCAAACTCCTTCGCCTGCGCAAAAAGCGCCCGGTCGGCCTCCAGCGCCGCCAGCGATTCCACGCCGCGGATTTCCTGCTCGTACGCAATCAGCTCTTCCATCTGCCGCAGAAACCACGGGTCCACGCCCGATCCTGACGAAACGCGCTCCACGGACCACCCGCGCGCCAGCGCCTCCCGCAGGTGGAACAACCGCAGCGGCGTTGGCCGCGCCACGGCTTTCTCCAGTTCCCCGTCCGTCAGCTTGCCCTCCAAATCCGCCCTTCCCGACAACCCGGCGCGGCCGATTTCCAGCGAACGCAGCGCCTTTTGCAAAGCCTGCTTGAACGTGCGGCCAATGGCCATGGTTTCGCCCACCGACTTCATCTGCGTCGTCAGCGTGTCGTCCGCCCCCTGGAATTTCTCGAAGGCAAAGCGCGGCACCTTCACCACGATGTAATCCAGAGAAGGCTCGAAACAGGCTGGCGTGGACCGCGTGATGTCGTTGGGCAGCTCATCCAGCGTGTAGCCCACAGCCAGCTTCGCCGCGATCTTCGCGATGGGAAAACCCGTCGCCTTCGAGGCCAGCGCCGAACTGCGGCTCACGCGCGGATTCATTTCGATCACCAGTTGGCGGCCATCGCGCGGATTCACCGCAAACTGCACGTTCGCGCCGCCCGTCTCCACGCCGATCACCCGCATCACCGCCAGGCTTGCATCGCGCAGCGACTGGTATTCGCGGTCCGTCAGCGTCTGCGCAGGCGCCACCGTGATACTGTCGCCCGTGTGCACCCCCATCGGGTCGAGATTCTCGATGGAACACACGATGCACGCATTGTTCTTGCGGTCGCGCATCACTTCCATCTCGAACTCTTTCCATCCCAGAACCGATTCCTCGATCAGCACCTCGCTCACCGGGCTCAGCGCCAGCCCGTTGGAACAGATCGCCTCGAATTCCTCCTCGTTGCGCGCAATGCCGCCCCCCGCGCCGCCCATCGTGAACCCCGGACGCAGGATCACGGGCCACGCCCCGATTTCCGCCCGGACCTTGCGCGCCTCCTCCATCGTGTGGGCCGACCCCGAACGCGGCACCTCCAGCCCGATCCGGGCCATCGCCTCCTTGAACAGGCCGCGGTCCTCCGCTCGGCGGATCACCTCCGCCGTCGCGCCGATCATTTCCACCTGGTAGCGCTTCAGTACGCCGTTCTCTTCCAGCTTCACCGCCAGATTCAGCGCCGTCTGCCCGCCCATCGTCGGCAGCAGCGCATCCGGCCGCTCGCGGCGGATGATCGCCGTCAGGCCCTCTTCCGTCAGCGGTTCGATGTACGTGCGGTCCGCAAATCCCGGGTCGGTCATGATCGTGGCCGGATTGCTGTTCACCAGCACGACCTCGTAGCCTTCCTCGCGCAGCGCCTTGCACGCCTGCGCACCGGAATAGTCGAACTCACACGCCTGCCCGATCACGATCGGACCCGCGCCAATAATCAAAATCTTCGAAATGTCGTCTCGCCGGGGCATCTTGACTCCTCGCTAGAACGTTTTACCCAATGAACCACACTCCCCCCTCCCTTGGCCACCAAAAAATGAAAATCCCCCTCCCGCTCGCGCCCTGCCATCGTTTTTCCACACTGTGGAAAATAGTTTTCCACACCATGGAAAACTTGATCCGCTCCGACTTTCGGGTTGAGAAATTCCCGTCGCCCACGCTATGCTCGCGCACGAAGCCGTACCGCCATGGCCCCGGATGGCCGCCTCAAGTCAGGAGCCCGCCTGGAATGCACCCGAACGATTCGGAACTGTTCAAGCAAAACTTCGAAATCGACCGGCCCCTCTCCTCCTCCCCTTCCCCCGTTCCGTGCTTTGCGGGAGCCTCGATTCTCCTTGTGGAAGACAACCTCATGAATCAGGAAATCGCAACCTGGTGGCTGGCTCGCACAGGGGCACGGACCACCATCGCCTCCAACGGCATGGAAGCCCTCCGGCTGGCCCAAACCACTCCGTTCGATCTGATCCTGATGGACTTGCAAATGCCTGAAATGGACGGTTACACCGCCGCCCGCCACATCCGCACGTTTCTCCCCACCATTCCCATGGTCGCCCTTTCCGCCGCCAGTCTGGACCATGACCGGCAATTGTCCGGGCAAGCGGGAATGGATGACCATCTCGCCAAACCCATCGAGGAAAAGGAACTGTACCGCGTCCTGGGCAAGTGGCTGAAAACATCCGGTGCCACCCTTCCTCCTTCTACCTCCCCGCTTCCGGATGTCGCCCTGCCCCCGGCCCTGGATGGCTTTGACCTGAAACGCGGCCTGCGTCTCGCCGACGGAAATGCCCTCTTCTACCTTCAAACCCTGCACCGCTTCCGAGAACAACTTCAGGACGAATTCTCCAGCCTGGCCACCCGGTTGAAAAACCACCACGACCCCGCCGCCACCGCCCGCCAGATCCACACGCTCAAGGGTATCGCCGGCACCGTTGGCGCCCAATCGCTGGCCGATACCGCCGCCGCCATCGACCGGACACTCAGGCAAGGATCCCCTGCCGAAAAATCCCTGTTCGATGCCCTCGAAGACGCCCTAGCCCGTGCCCTCGCCTCACTGAATACGCTTCCTCCGCTTCCCCCTCCCGACCCAAAGCCCAATCCGCTCCCTGGCGAACAATCCCTCCATCTCCTCCTCCAAACCCTCCGCAACCAGGACTGGGTCGACGACTCCCTCTTGTCATCCGCGGAAATCTTTCTCTCCACCCGCCTCGGAAAGGAATCCGCCCAACAGCTCCGGAAATGGGTGGAAACATTCAACTACCGGGGAGCGATCACCATGCTGGCCCCTCTTCTGGAAAATCCAATGGAAAGTACACCTCATGAATGAAGCAAACGGCCCGGATGCCTCCACCATTCTGATTGTCGACGATCAACCCGCCGGAATCCACGCCCTCGCGAATTTGCTGCGCAGCTCCTATCGCATCCTGGTGGCCACCGACGGCCCCACGGCCCTCGAAATCGCCGTCCGCGTCCCCCCGCCCGACCTGATCCTGCTCGACGTCGAAATGCCCGCCATGGATGGCTACGAAGTTTGCCGCCGCCTGAAGGCCCTCCCCGCCACGCGGCAAATCCCCCTTTTTTTTGTCACCGCGCGCGACGGCACCGATGACGAGGAAGTCGGGCTCCAACTGGGTGCCGCCGACTACATTTCCAAACCCTTTCAGCCTTCCATCGTGCGAGCCCGGATCCGCAACCACCTGCAACTGCACCGCCAGCAGCTCCAGATCCAGCAGCAAAACCGCCAGATCCAATCTGCCCTGGAGAATTTACGCGAACTCGAAATCCTGCGCGACTCCCTCGTCGGCATGATCGTCCACGATCTGCGCTCCCCCCTCACCGGCATCCTCGGCTATGCCGAATTCCTCGAAAGCGATCTTCTCGAAAACGGCCAGCCACAGATGGCCGAACACGCCGCGCAAATCTGCGCCTCCGCCAAATCCTTGCAGCACATGATCACCACCCTGCTCGACATCAGCCGCATGGAAGCCCGGCAAATGCCCCTGAACCCCGCCGCAACCGACCTGCGCTCCGTGGTTTCCGCCGCCCTCTCTTCCCTCGGCGGGCTTCTCCGCCAGGCCCAGGTGGTTCCGGACCTTCCGGACTCCCCCGTTCTCTCCTACTGCGACCCCGATGCCACCCGGCGCATCATCGAAAACCTCGTCGCCAACGCCATCAAGTTTTCCGGAAAATGCGGTGAAATCCGGATTCGCCTGGAGCACCAAGACACGCATCTCAAGGTCACCGTGCAGGATCACGGCGCCGGAATCCCCCACGAATACCGGTCCAAGATCTTTGAGAAATTCGGTCAGGTATCTTCCCGCATCGAAGGCAGGAAATTCTCCACCGACCTCGGCCTCACCTTCTGCAAACTGGCCGCCGAAGCCCAGGGAGGGCAAATCGGCCTCGACAGCGAGGTCGGCCTGGGCAGCACGTTCTGGTTCACCCTCCCGCCCGCTCCATAACCCCATCCTCTCCAGCCGCGGCTTGCCCTCTCCCTCCGCTTCGGCTAGAACGCTGGCATGAGGATACGCATTCAACAGGTCACGGCCCCCCTGGACGCCAACGAGGCCGTCGTGCTGTTCCGCGCCAGCCGTAAAGTCGGTTGCGAGGCTTCCGCCCTTTCCGAGCTGGCCATCGTCCGCCGCTCGCTCGATGCCCGCGCCCGGAATGCCGAACCCCTGCACGTGCTGACCGTCGAAGCCACCCTCGCCCTGCCCGCCTTGCCCCGCCACGCCCATTTGCCTTCCATCGAAATCCTGGAAAACCCCGAGCCCGAGCCGCCGCCCCTCCGCATTCGCCTGCCGGCCTCCGCCCCCCGTCCCGTTGTCGTCGGCGCGGGCCCCGCCGGCCTCATGGCGGCCTATCAGTTGGCCATGGCGGGCGCCCGCCCCCTCCTCATCGACCGGGGCGACTCCGCTTCCGCGCGCACCCCCAAAGTGGCTCAGTTTTGGAGCCGCGGAATCCTGGACCCCGAAAGCAACGTCCTCTATGGCGAAGGCGGGGCGGGTCTCTTCTCCGACGGCAAGCTCACGGCCCGCAGCAAGGACCGCTTTCACATCCGGAATTTCATGCGGCTCCTCCACGAGTGCGGAGCGGATGCTTCCGTGCAGATCGATGCCGAACCCCATCTCGGCAGCGACCGCCTCCTGGAAATCGTGGCCCGCATCCGCGAACGGATCCTGGCCGCGGGAGGCGAAGTGCGCTTCCAGTCGCGGCTCGAGGATCTCCACATCGAATCCGGCCACCTGCGCGGCCTGCGCATCAACGGGCAGGAAATCGAATGCCATCACGCCGTGCTGGCCGTGGGCCATAGCGCGCGCGATGTACACGACCTGCTGGCGCGGCGCGGCGTGGCGCTCCAACCCAAGCCCTTCGCCGTCGGCCTCCGCCTCGAAATTCCGCAGGCCGCCATCGACCGCGCCCAATACGGACGCTTCGCGGAAAATCCGCTATTGGGCGCCGCCAGCTTCCGCCTCACCCGCCGCGAGGACAAAGACACCCGCCCCTGCTACAGCTTCTGCATGTGCCCCGGCGGAAAGGTCATTTGCTGCGCCTCCGAACCCGGCTTCCTCACCACCAACGGCATGAGCTATTCCAAGCGATCCCTCGCCAAAGGCAACGCCGCGTTTCTCGTCCCCGTCGGCCCCGCCGACTATCCCCCGAACGCCATCCCCGCCCTCGCCGGCGTGGAATTCCAGCGCGCACTCGAACGCGCCGCCTTCTCCGCCGCCGGCGGCGACTACCGCGTGCCCGCCATCCGCCTCGTGGACTTCCTGGCTCGCCGCGTTTCCCCCTCCCTGCCCTCCGACCTCTCCTGCCCCCGCTCCGTCCCCGTCGAATTCCGCTCCATCCTTCCCGAATTCGTGACCCGCACACTGGAAACATCCATTCCCCCCATGCTGCGGGAGCTCAACGGCGTGAAGCTCGACGACGTCCTCCTCTATGCGCCCGAAACCCGCAGCTCCAGCCCGCTGTGGATCCACCGCAACGAAGAAGGCGAATCCTCCAGCACCCGCGGCCTCTATCCCGTTGGCGAAGGCGCGGGCTATGCCGGTGGCATCGTCAGCTCCGCCATCGATGGCATGCGCGCCGCCGACCACGTCGGACGCCACATCGCCCGCGAATAATTTTCACCCACCCCCGACTGTTTGGCTTCCACCGCTTCTTCCCATTTGCTTCAATTCCACCCATGCGCATACCGCCCAAACGAATTCTCGTCTCCGACTTCGATGGCACCATGACGAAGCACGATTTCTTCGACCTCGCCCGCCGCGACCTTCCTTCGGTTGCCGACCACGACTTCTGGCAAGACTATGTCGAGGGCAAAATCACCCATTTCGAAGCCCTCGCCGGCATCTTCGCCGCCATCCGCACCGATGTTCCCACCCTCGAAGATCTGATCAGCCGCATGGAGCTCGACCCCGCCCTTCCAGCCGCCATCGCCCGCCTCCGCGCCGCCGGCTGGACCGTCATCGTCGCCTCCGCCGGCTGCGACTGGTACATCCGGCGCCTGCTCGCCAAGGCCGGCGTGGAAATCGAAGTCCACGCCAATCCCGGCCTCTTCGCCCCCGAAACCGGCCTGCAACTCTCCCTGCCCACCGCCTCGCCCTACTTCAAGCGTGAAACCGGCATCGACAAATCCGCCATCGTCCGCCATGCCCTCGCCCAGGACCCGCGCGCCGCCTTTGCAGGCGACGGCCGCCCCGACCTTGCCCCGTCCAACCTAGTGGCCCCCACCCTGCGCTTTGCCCGCGGATGGCTGGCCCACCACCTGCAAAAAAACAAGGAACCCTTCCACCCCTTTGAACGCTGGTCGGACATCGCCGATCAACTCCTGGAGGAAACATGAACCGCACCCAAATCGCCATTCCCACCCTCGTCCGCGTCAAGGCTGGGGCCTCCGCCCGTGTGGGCCTCTACGCCCGCCGCGCCGCCTTCACCGAAGTGGTCGTGCTCTACAGCGGCGACCTTCAGCCCGCCCTTCTCCAGCGCCTCACCGACGGACTCCAGGCTGAAAACATCCTGATCCTGCAGCGCTGGCCTGTCCAGGACGCCTCCTTCGAGCAGGCCCGCGAATTCTTCCCGCAAATCCCCGCCAAGACCCGGGCCATCATCGGATTCGGCGGCGGCAAAGCACTCGATGTGGCCAAGTATGTTTCCTTTCTCACCCGCATTCCCTACATCGCCGTCCCTACCTCCCTCTCGAACGACGGCTTCTGCAGCCCGCAGTCCAGCCTCACCCTCGAGGGGCGCCGCAAATCACTCCCCTCCGCCATGCCCTACGGCGTGGTCATCGACACCGAAGTCTGCCTCGCCGCCCCCGAAATCCTCTGGCTCGCCGGCATCGGCGACCTCGTCGCCAAGCTCACCGCCGTTGCCGACTGGAAACTCGCCTTCAATGCCGTCGGCACCCTTGTGGACGATTTTGCCGCCCTCCTCTCCGACGCCACCGTCTTCCAGTTCATCGCCCATCCCCAGCGCGACCTCGAAGGCATTCGCCTCCTGGGGACCTCCCTCATGCTCAACGGCATCGCCATGGAAATCTGCGGAACTTCCCGCCCCGCCAGCGGCAGCGAACACCTCATTTCCCACGCCCTGGATTCCCTCGGCGGCAAGCCGCGTCTCCACGGGCTGCAAGTGGGTGTCGCCACCTATCTCGTCAGCCGCCTCCAGAAGCAGAATTCCGCCGCCATCGCCGACCTGTTCGAGCGGTCCGGATTCTGGCGCGCCATCCATGCCCAGCCCTTCAGCCGGACCGCCTGGATGAAAGCCCTGAGCATCGCCCCCACCATCAAGCAGGATTTCTACACCGTCCTCTCTTCCCGCAACTGCCTCCCCGAAGCCGAAACCTACCTCCGCACCGATCCTCTCCTCAAGCCCTGCTTCGTGGACTAGCGTTTTTTCCGGACCCAGCGCGTTTTCCTCCCCATTTCGCCCCCCTCGCTCGGTTCACCAAAAAATCCAGTCTTTATAAACTCTGGATAATTTTCTGACATCATTTGCTTCGCGCATACGATCGCGCCAAACCTCCACAGGAGTTTTGCAAAAGACTGGATAATCACTTGCGCCTCTTCCGTCCTGGCCCTATTATTAAAATTGGATTTAGAGCTGTGTTGTGATCGAATTCCTACAAATTCAAAAGGTCCCCCCATGCTGAAGGTGGCGATCGAGGATCTTGCGGCGGGCGCCGTGGTGGCCCAAAACGTGCTGGATCTTTCGGGCCGCATGCTGGTCCCCGCCGGCACGGCGCTGACGGCCAAGCATCTGCGCGCGTTCAAAATCTGGGGCGTGGAAACAGTGGCCATCGCTTCGGCGGAAGATTCCTCCGAACCCGAACGATGCGTGATTCCCCGCGACGCCGATCCGGAGCAGTTGGCCCGCGCACGCGCAACCGCCACGGAGCGATTCCGCCATGCCCCGACCGATCTTCCCGCGATGGCTCTGCTCTACGACCTGTGCGTGGCCCGGATTCTCTCCCGCACCTCAGCGACCCGTCCGGAGGCCGCTCCATGAAATTCAAGACTCCCCTCGATGTCGTGCGCAATGTGAAGGCCATCGCCTCCCTTCCCGCCGTGTTTGAGCGGATCAATATGGTGGCCAACCAGCCGAATTCCTCGCTGGGAGATGTAGCCGCCATCATCGCCCGGGATGTCGGCCTGACGGCACGCCTGCTCAAGCTGGTGAACAGCGCCTACTTCGGCTTTCCCTCGAAAATCGAAAGCATCACGCAGGCATGCGTGGTCGCCGGAACACGCAACATCCAGCAACTGGCACTGGCCACGTCCGTCGTGGAGGTGTTCAAGTCGATCCCGCCCAGCCTCCTGAACATGCAGCTCTTCTGGCGGCATAGCGTGGGCTGCGCCATGGTGTCGCGCTCCCTGGCGCAGATGAGCGGCCTGCTGGATGTGGACCGCTACTTCGTGGTGGGCATGCTGCACGACATCGGCCGCCTGGCGATGCTGCAAACCATGACGGACGAGGCCGCCGCCATCATCCGGAAAGCCTATGCCACCGGGCAGTTGACGCATCAGGTGGAAAAGGAATGCCTGGGATTCACCCATGCCGATGTGGGCGAGGCGCTGCTGAATGTGTGGGGTCTGCCGCAGGTGCTGGGCAACCTGGTTTCGGCACACCACGCTCCGGCGGGTTGCCGCAGCGGACTCCGCGAGGCGGCCGTCCCCCATTTTGCGAACATTGTGGCGCACGCGCTGGAACTGGGCGAGAGCGGAAATCCATTTGTTCCACCCGTGGAGGCCGGAGTGTGGAACTCTCTGGGAATCGAACCTTCCCGGCTGACCCAACTGGTGGCCGATCTGGACAATCAGTTCGAGGACATGGCCGAAATCCTGTGCGGAGACGCCCATGCCTGATGCCACGATCGGAGGAGGAACGCCGGCCCCGGCGGACGTGGCGCAGGACATGCGCTGGACCCTCGATGTTCTCGACATGGCCCAGACCTTTCTGAGCGCGCAAGGCAATGCATCCACGCAAAGCCGGAACGCCCCTTCCCTGCCGGAACTCTTTGGCGAAAGCGCGGTTCACGTCCGCCACATCCTGCCGCATTTGGCGGAACTGGGATTCGTCTATCTGGACGAAACCAACATCGATATGGAAATCGTGCTGGCGGATCCCCCCCCGGCACGGCCCGCGCTTCAGGCCGAAATGGACGCGCTGATTGATTCGGACGTGTTTGCCTGGGCCCTGCGGCAGGGCCAGCTCTGCATCATGCCTTCGCTCACCATGCCCGGCCGGAGCGTCATCCTGCATGCCCTGGCCACACGCTTCGAGCGCGTGGGCATGTTCGTGGGGTTCTTCGACAAGCAACCCGAGGAATCGTCCCCCGTGCGGAACCAGTTGCTCTGCCTCTTCCTGACCAGCCTGGCGGCCACGGCGGAAAACTGCCGACTCCGCGACGCCATCCTGGCCGCCAATCGCGGCCTGGAAAAACTGGTGGCCCAACGCACCGCCAGCCTGGAAGAGCAGACCCGCCTGGCCGAATCGCTCGCCCATCGCGCCGAAGCCGCCAGCCGCGCCAAAAGCGAATTCCTGGCCAACATGAGCCACGAAATCCGCACCCCCATGAATGGCATCATCGGCATGACCTCCATGCTGCTCGACACCCCGCTGGACGACATGCAAAGACGGTTCGCCCACAATGTACGCTCCAGCGGCGAATCCCTCATGGTCCTCATCAACGACATCCTCGACTTCTCCAAAATCGAAGCGGGCAAGCTCTCCATCGAATCCGTCGAATTCGACTTGAACCCCCTGTTCAGCGAACTCCTGACCGGTCTCTCCCTGCGTGCGAAGGAAAAGAACATCCCCCTGCTCTGCCAGATCGATCCCGACGTCCCCCGCAGCCTGCGCGGCGATCCCACGCGCCTTCGCCAGATCCTCACGAACCTCGTTGGAAATGCCATCAAGTTCACAACGGCGGGAGAAGTGAAGGTGCGGGTAGAAGTCGTCCAACCCTCCCCCTCCGGAAAGAAAAGGAAGCTGCGCTTCAGCGTGACGGACTCCGGCATCGGCATCGCCCCGGACAAGCAGTTCCTGCTCTTCCAGAAATTCCAGCAGGTCGACACCTCGACCACCCGTCAGTTCGGCGGCACCGGCCTCGGCCTGGCCATTTGCAAGCAGCTCACGGAACTCATGGGCGGCCAGATTGGCGTGAACAGCGCCGAGGGCAAAGGATCCGAATTCTGGTTCACCCTTCCCTTTGAAGTCACCTCCACATCGGACGGCGGCAGCATAACACCCTCCCCGCCGCCCAACGCCATTCCCCCAAAGCCGTTTTCAAAGGCATTGGTGCGCGTCCTGCTCGTGGAGGACAACGAAGTCAACCAGGCCGTGGCCATCGGGCTGCTCGATCGGCTCGGTCTTGCGGCCGACGTGGTGAACAACGGCCAGGATGCCCTCCATGCCCTCGCTCAAACCCCGTATGACCTCGTGCTGATGGATATCCAAATGCCAGTCATGGATGGCTTTGAGGCCACCCGGCGAATCCGGAATCTGTCCGCCCCCTCGCCTTCGCCGTTCTCCGCGCTCCCCATCATCGCCATGACGGCCAACGCCATGGAAGGCGACCGAGAACAGTGCCTGGCCCAAGGCATGAACGACTACATCCCCAAGCCTCTTTCCCTGAAGACCGTCTACGAGGTCCTGAGCCGGTGGGTTCCCAACAACAACCCGGCATAGACAATCCGGCGGAAAACTACGAAACCTCCGGCTTGAAACCGGGTGCACGGTAGCGGCCGAAAGACCGGGTGTAGTTCTTCTGGAAAAATGCGCGCAGCGGCATCCAGAAGGCCATCGCATTCAACAGCGCATCGATGGCCGTGATCTGGACGGCGCACGCCGCGATGTAGGCCGCCAGCGCCGCGAAAGCCGTCGCCACCGTCCGCACCACGGGCGGCAGAGCCTCCATCTGTCCGAATAACCATGGGATCGAAAACGCCCAGGCAAGGGTCAGCGCCAGATTCAGCCCCAGATGAAGGCCCAGACGCGCAACGGACACTTGGATGGATCGGGCAGGACACAGGTTGATGCAGCGGAAACAGGCGGCACAGCCCGCATTCCAACGCGGCAGCGCCGGCGAGCCTTCCATGCGGATTGCTCCCGCAGGGCACGCCTTTGCGCAAAGGCCGCACGACGTGCATTGCGCATCGGCCGCAAACGCCTTGCCCATGACGCGACGCCCGAAAAGCCGGAACAACATCGCGATCGGCCACGACCAAACCTTGTGGCCAAACGCGCAATGGAAAAGCGTTGGCGATTCCGACAACAAATCATCGGCAAACTTCCGAACCAAGGCATCCCCCGTCTCCAATTGCTTGTTCATCTCATCCCCCGCGGGCGGACTCATCGCCAGCGTCCAGTTGTCGGGATAGGTCGCTTCCCCGCTGCACACCACGCGATAGCCGCGACGCCTCAGCAGGCGAACCACTTCCTCGACCCCTTGCGCGCCAAAGCCCCCGCAGGTGGACAGCACGGCCGCACGAGCCTCCTTCGCGCGAGGCAGACGCCTCACATAATTCAAAACGAAATGCGGGGCCGCCCACGACCAGATGGGAAAGGCCACCACCGTCAGGCCCGGGATGTCCGAAGGCGGCGCGGAATCCCCCTTCACCGGAAAATACGCCACACCATGTCCGGCCTTTTCCAATTGTCCGCCCATCAGGCGCACCGCCCGCGCCGTGTTGCCCGTGGCTGAAAAATAGTGAAACGAAACCTTCATCTCCGATACCTGTCCCGGTTACTTGTCGACAATGTCGTTGTAGAGCTTGAGGGCGCAATCCGGACAAAGTCCATGCGAGAAGCGGGCGCCCGTATGGGCCGACACGAAATTCTCCACCTGGTTCCAGTAGCCCTGATCGTCGCGGATTTTCTTGCACGAACAGCAAATGGGCAGAAGCCCGCGAAGCACGTCCATCTTCTCGACCGTTTCCTTCAGTTCGCGGGTCCGTTCGGCCACCCGCTCTTCCAATCCCTGCTGGGAAACCTTCAATTCGGAAACCGCCTTCTCCAAATCGGCGCGCGTGCCGCACAGGGATTCGCTCATGGTGTTGAAGGCATCCGCCAAGTCGTCGAATTCATCAAACGTCCGGCCTTTCACGCGGACATCCCGCTGCCCCATCGCCAGGTCGCGGCAATGCTTGGAAAGCCTTTCGATGTTCCGGGTCAATCCCCGGGAGAGATAGAGCGCAAACAGCAAGGCCAGCAGAATGGAGGCAAACAGCGAGGACAACCCCGTCAGGCGAAGTTCGCGCAGGTTGTTGCGGACCGCATCGGCACGCATG
Source organism: uncultured Verrucomicrobiota bacterium (assembly GCA_964397035.1). Classification (GTDB taxonomy): domain Bacteria; phylum Verrucomicrobiota; class Kiritimatiellia; order CAIQIC01; family Lenti-01; genus Lenti-01. The sequence continues at coordinate 12,465 of CAYNHA010000245.1, read as the reverse complement.
TCGATGCCCACCAGGTAGCGGCCTTCTCCGTTCCGCAACGGTGCATAGCCCGAGAGGAAAACCCCCCACTCGTCCTCGTACAATTCGCTGTCCACCACCGGCTCTTGAAAACCCAGCAGCATCTCCGGAATCATGTTCGTATAGATTTTCCCGGGCTTGGCCTGCGCATCGGTTTCGTCGGAATCAACGACAAAGCGGCTGGTGCCGTCCGCCTCTCTCCTCATGATGTAGAGAAAGGCAATGTCGGGATTGGTCCGCCGGATCCGCCGCGCTTTTTCCAAGGCATCCTGATAGGCCTCCAATTGAATGTCGTCCGCGGTTTGAACCGCCTCAAGGTCCCTCGCATCGATCGTCTGGCTCAGCAGTGCCGCACTGTTCTGCAGACGGGATTGCAGGCTGCGCATCAGGTTGTCCATCGCGCGGACATAGAAAAAGGTGCCCACGCTGCCCGAAACCATGAAAACGGCAAGAAGATGCGTTAAAAACAGCTTCGAGGAATAACTAAGCTGGATCACGGAACGGCTCATGTGTCGACCCCTCCACCACTGGCCCACGCCTGAATATTAAGATCATGTTAAACAGTCTACTCCCGGACACCCTGCAACGCAAGAAGAGGATTCGGCCAGCTGTTTCCTTCGGACCCTACCATCGGTTCCAACGCGGCGCGGCAAATCCGGCGGGAGTGTCGAGCTGGAGCAGGGAAGGATCGATCTCGTCGATGAATCGGGAGGGGGGGCACATCATGATGCCGCCATCGCGCGATTTGCGCATGCGGGGAACGCAAAGCCACAGGTAGTCCTTGGCGCGGGTGATGGCCACATAGAACAACCGGCGCTCTTCGGCTTCGTCCGCCGCCTCTTCCAGCGAGCGCGCCGCCGGAAACATTCCATCCACCAGCCACAGCACGAACACGGCCTTCCATTCCAGCCCCTTGGCCTGATGGATCGTCGTCAGCCGGATGGCATCGGAAGGCTGCCCCTTGTTCTTGCTCTGCTCGGCATCCATGTTGGTCAGCAGGGCCATCTCGCTCAAAAAATCCGCCGTGTTCTTGTATTTCGACGAAAAGGCCTGCAATTCCTCCACGTCCTCCATGCGCTGCTTGGCGTTGTCGAAGGTGTCCTCGGCAAAGTCCTCATAGAAGGACTCCGCAAAACGGAACACCAGCTCGTCGGGACGGTCCAGCACCCGCCCGTCTTCTTCGCCGGAAGGAAAGATCCGGTCAGCCATGCCCTGCCACAGCGGCTGGGACTCCTTGGGCAGCAGCGAAGCCAGTCGGGCCCGCTTCTCCGGATCGCGCAGGTTCAGGTGCCCTCCCAAGGAAGACCAAACAGTCTGCGCCTTCTTGGGCCCCACCTTGGGAAAGAGCTCCATCAGCCGCGTGAAGGCCAGGCTGTCGGCCGGATTGGCGGCCAGACGCGGCAGAGTGCAGACATCCTTGATGTGCGCCTGCTCGAAAAACCGAACCCCGCTCATCAGCACATAGTTCACTTGGGAACGCGCCAGCTCCAATTGCAGCTCCATCGCGTGAAAATGCGAGCGGTAGAGCACCGCGATCTGGCTAGGGGCCACATCGCCCGAGGCCAGCAACCGCTGGATGCGCTCCACCACATAGCGCGCCTGGTGGCCTCCATCGGAAAGCCGCGCAAGGACGGGTTTCACATCCGCCGCCCGCGTGGCCCGCAACACTTTCTGGTATTGCTCCGGATTGCCCGCAATGACCTGGTTGGCCACTTCCAAAATGCCCGGCGTGCTCCGGTAGTTTTCCTCCAACTTGAAAACCTTCGCACCCGGGTAACGCTTCTCGAAGGACAGGATATTCTTCACTTCCGCCCCGCGCCACGAATAGATGCTCTGGAAATCGTCGCCCACGGCCAGCAGGTTGTGGTGCCGGCCGGCGATCACGTCCACGAAGTCCGACTGCAGCTTGTTGGTGTCCTGGTATTCGTCCACCAGCACATGCCGCATGCGTTCCTGATATTGTTCCGCAACGGCGGGTTGCTCCTGAAGCAATTTGAGCCCGTTGACCAGCAAATCGTCGAAATCCATCGCGTTCAATCCGCGCTTTTTCTGCTCGTAGAGCCCGTGGACCTTGATCACGCTTTCGATGTCCACCGAGTGGTCCCCGAAATGTTCGCGAACAGTTTTCTCGACCGGGTCCGCCCGGTTCGCCGCCAGCCCGAACACGCTGCCCAGCACCTGCGCCTTGGGAAATTTCTTGTCCTTCAGCCCCAGCTCCACGATGCAGGCTTTGAGCAGTCGCGAGGAATCGTCCTCGTCCAGAATCGTATAGTCCGGCCCATAGCCCAGCAGAGGCGCATGGCGGCGCAGCATCCGGTTGGCGGAGTGATGGAACGTACCGCCCCACAGTCCTCCCACGTCGCCGCCGATCAGGTGGGCCGCCCGGTCCAGCATCTCGCGCGCGGCGCGGTTCGTAAACGTCAGGAGCAGGATGTGGCGCGGGTCCACGCCGCGCTCCAGCACCAGCCACGCCACCCGGTGCGTCAGGGTGCGAGTCTTGCCGGTCCCGGCCGCCGCAATGACCAGCACGGGGCCATCGGGCGCCGTCACCGCGCGCAACTGCTCGCCGTTGAGATGCTGGGAGGGATCGAAGGACATCGCCACCGCCTAGGCCTTCTTCTCGGCGGGCGCAGCCAACACCATGTCGGCCAACGTCATGCCGCCGAATCCACGGGCCAGCCCCTCTTCGATCTTTCCAAGCGTCTCGGTCAGCGGCTCATCCATCGTCAGGCTGGACTCCAGTTCCTCATGCCCCCCCCCCTCGTGCAGCAGTTCCGCCACCAAGTCGCTGAGGCGGATGGTTTCCGGCAGCCGCTTGAGCAGATAGCCAACCTCCGGAGGCGCCATTTGCCCCAGGTACTTCTGACGGACCAGAGCCGCCACCACCGAATTGATCAAGCGGATGGGCGCCTTGTGGTTCCGTGCAAAGGCCGCCGGATCGAGCGATTCGCCCGTCTTCATCGCCATCCCGGCCCTCCGCAGCAGCATCAACGCCACCAGGATGCGCGCCCGCGCACTGGCGGAATCGGCGGAGCTTTCGAGTTGGTAGGTGTCCGAGTTCTGGAGCGCAAACGTGAATTCCGCACCCAGGAGCAGGATGACCCACGTCACATACATCCAAAACAGAAACACGGGGACGGCCGCAAACGCCCCATAGATGCGGTCGTAGTTCACCACCCCCGTTTGCATCACCGTGAACATGCGCATCCAGCCAATGAACACCAGCGTCGTGAACAAGCTGCTGAAAAAGGCCGAACGCAACCGCACCCGGGTGTTGGGCACGAACACATACAAAAATCCAACCGCCAGCCACATGATGACGAAGGCCGCCAGATCCTGCGCCCACACGTTGGCATCGATGTCAAAAATTTTCCGGCTGATGGCAATTTGGGCCTTCAGCCATCCCACCAGACCAATCAGAAGAGGCATCAGCACCAGCACGCTGGTGTAATTGGTGATCTGCCTCAGGAGGCTCCGGCTCTTGCCCACCCCCCACACCCGGTTGAAGCTCTTCTCCACGTTCGCCAGCACCAGCACCGCCGTGAGCACAAAGAACACCAAGCCGATCCATCCCAGCGCGGCAAAATTCGTCGTGCTGACGATGGAGAGAACCTGCTGGGCAAACTGCTGCCACTGGGAGGGCATTTCCAGGAACCAGTCCATCTGCGAAATGGAAGCCATCTGTTCCGGTCCCATCCCGAACCCCTTGATCAAGGCAAAGCCCACCGCCAGGATCGGAACCAGCGAGGTCAGCGTCACGAACGTCAGCGAGGAGGCGTGGATCGTCAAGTCGTCATCCACATATCCGCGGAATAGCAGGTGCCCCACGCGGATCAGGCGGGCCGGAATGCTCTCCCGGTCGCCAGCGCCGCCGGGAAGCGCCCCCACCGCGCGCATCACAAAATTCCGGATTTTACCAAGCTTTTCACCTAGATTCATGGCACGGGCCTTTCCTGATTCGCCCCCTGTCTATCAAATCCACCGCCGCCCCGCACCCACAAATCCATGCCTAGTTCACGACCGCAACGGAAAGCTTTTCAATCGTGCCCGAGCCCAGAATCTGGTCGCCATCATACCACACGGCCATCTGGCCGGGCGTCACCGAAACCTGCGGCTCGTCGAAAACCGCCCGCACCCTCCCATGGCCGGCATCCGAAACCGTGGCGGCCGCCGCGCGGTGGCGTTGCCGGATTTGGACGCGGCACCGCAGGGGATGCGCGGGAGGGCCCTCCATTGAAATCCAATTCAGATCGCCCGCCAGCAATTCGGGCGCCCCCAGTTCTTCGCGAGAACCCACCACCACGCGATTGCGTTCGGCATCAATCTCCACCACGTACCACGGTGTTCCGCCGCCGCCCAATTCCAGCCCCTTCCGTTGCCCGATCGTGTAGTGAAGAATGCCCCGGTGCCTCCCCACCACCTTCCCGTCCCGGGTCACAAAATCCCCCGGCTTGGAATCCCCCTCCCGGAACAGCACCGAGTAATCGTCGCATTCGATGAAATCCTGGCTTTCCTCTTTTTCCGCCAGATCGCCCCAGCCCAGTTCGCGCGCCAGTTCCTTCACCTCGCCCTTGGTCCGCTCGCCCAAGGGGAAAATCAACCCGGCCAGTTGCTCTTGCCGGAGGCGCGACAGGAAATAGGACTGGTCCTTGCCGGCATCCCTGCCGCGCAGCAACTGCCAGCGCCCGGTGGCGTCGTCGCGCCGCACCCGGGCATAGTGCCCCGTGGCAAACTTTTCGAATTCCAGTCCCTGAGCCCGCGCCTGCTCAAGAAGGAAGCCGAATTTCATCCGCTGGTTGCACCGCACGCACGGATTGGGCGTGCGCCCGGCCAGGTATTCCGCGCGAAAATAATCCAGCACCGTTTCCCGGTATTTCTCCGCCAGCGAGATCACGCGATGCTCAATCCCGATGCGATCCGCCACTTCCTTGGCCGCCGCCAGGTCCCGCACTTCCCCCGGCCCGAAACAGCCCGAAAGCCCCACGTCCGGCATCGGGACGGCCCCGTCCCAAATGCTCATCGTCAGACCGATCACCTGCCAGCCATCGCGCTTCAACAGCCAGGCAGCCACGCTGGAATCCACCCCGCCGCTCAATCCCACCGCCACTGTCTTCTTTGCCATGCTCATGCGGGCCATCCTACACGGATCCCGCCCCGCATCGCCACCTTCTTTTCCTCACCGGACCAGGTCGCACGCCTCCGGGGGCATCCAATGCTTGTCTTTCCCCTCCCACTTCACATTGCAGCCGATGGGATTGGTCATCGGCACGCTGACCGGACGCCCCTCCGCCAGCTCGCCGAGCGTCCGGTCCAAATCGTTCACCGTCATCCGGGAGGTTTCGCGCGGATGGTCCACGCCCCGCCCCGTATAGACCAGGCGCCGCGCGCGATCGAACACAAAGAAATGCGGTGTACGGAGCGCTCCATACGCCTGGGCGACCTCCTGCGAAGCATCGTGCAGATACACCCAGGGAAAATGGAACTCCTCCATCCGCGCCACCATGTGCGGAAAGTCATCCTCGGCATAGGTGTTTGCGCTGTTGGAGTTGATGGCAACAAATCGCACACCCTTGTCCCTGTATTTCTCCGCCGTGGCACGCGTGACCTCGTCGGACCCGATCACATACGGACAATGATTACAGGTGAAAAACACCACCAGCACCTCCGCCGCATCAAAATCCTGAAGCGAATAGACCTTCCCATCCGTCGCAGGCAGTTGAAATGCGGGAGCCTGCTCACCCATCTCCAACGTAAAGCTCATCCTCTTCTCCTTCAGTATTGTTTGCAAACATACCCCCTCATTCTCCCCCCCGCCACAACATTGGACAGTGAATGTTGCCCATTCACCCACCCCTCTTTCTCTTCCTTACCCTTCCCGCGCTTGACCTGCGCGCCCCCCTCCCCCCATAGTGCCCCCATGGCCCGGACCTCCAGAGAAAAATATGAGTTCATCATCCTCGCCGTCATCTCCGACCGGTTGCACGGCGTAGGCCCCAGCCTTCTCCGGTTTGTCCTGAAAAGCCTGTCGCGACTCTACAGCTTCATCATGAACGTGCGCCTGGCCCTCTACGAACACCTGCTTCTCCACCCCAAAACGCTCGGCTGCCAGGTCATCAGCATCGGCAACCTCACTGTCGGCGGAACCGGCAAAACCCCCGTCGTGGAGGTGTTCGCCCGCGCCCTCCAAAAGAACAGCCGCAAGGTCGCCATTCTCAGCCGCGGCTATAAAAAGGTCGAAACCCCCTTTTCCGAAAAACTCAAAAACCTGCTCACGTTCAATACGCCCAAACAGCAACCGCCCCGAGTCGTTTCCGATGGCGAACGCCTCCTCCTCGACTCCGACATGGGCGGCGATGAACCCTACATGCTGGCCTCCAACCTTCCCAATGTCTGCGTCCTGGTGGACAAGGACCGCGTCAAATCCGGCCGCTACGCCATCCAAAAACTTGGTTGCGACACCCTGATCCTCGACGATGGATTCCAATACCTGAAGCTCAAACACCGCGTCGACATCGTGCTGGTGGACCGCACCAACCCCTTCGACAACGGCTACGTCCTGCCCCGCGGCCTGCTCCGCGAATCCGTCCGCCACCTCAGCCGCGCCACCTTCATCTTCATCACCAAGTCCACCGGCGACGGCTCCCCTGAACTGCGCCAGCAAATCCGAGCTCTGAACGACAAGGCGGAAATCGCCGAATGCCGCCACACACCCCGCCACTTCCAGGATGTCTTCACCGGCGAGCGGAAACCCCTCGACTTCCTCCGGGGTCAAAAAGTGGCAGCCATCTCCGGCATCGCCGCCCCGAGAGGCTTCGAGGAGTCCATCGAACGCCTCGGCGGAACCCTGGTCCACCGCAAGCGCTTCGCCGACCACCATCGCTATACCCAGCAGGAAATCCTCGATATGATCAATGCCAGCCGCGACAACGGCGCCACCGCCATCGTCACCACGGAAAAGGATGCCGTCCGCTTCCCCTGGATCGAACGCCGGGACCTCCCCCTCTATTTCCTCCGCGTCGAAATCGAACTGCTCAGCGGCGAAGAAGACTTCAACACCCTCATCTCCCGCATTTGCTTCAAGTAAGCCAGCGCCAGCGAGAAGCGTGAACCCGAAATTTGGCCTTGCATGTCCCCGCCTTCCGCCCGTATAGTCCGCGCTTCAAACAACCGTAAGAAATCAGAAGCAGCAAAGTTGGATTAAGCAATTATGATGGACAGTTCAGTCAAAGCGGCGATCAGGCAGGAATATCAGCAGCACGAGAAGGACACCGGTTCCGTGGAGGTCCAGGTCGCCCTGTTGACCAAGCGGATTTCGGACCTGACCTCGCATCTCCAGGCCCACAAGGGCGACCACAACTCGCGCCGCGGACTGATCGTCATGGTCAGCCAGCGCCGTCGCCTGCTGGATTACCTCCGCAGCGAAGACCTCGCCCGCTACCAGAAGCTCATCGAGCGCCTCGGCCTGCGCCGCTAGTCCCCAGGGGGACCTCCCCCCGCCCGGGGGATGCCATGTCCCCCTTTCGCTGGCGGCCCCTTGCGGCCGTGGACGGACGAGTTTTTCTCTTTCCCTACATCGTGCCGCGTCGGATTCCCCGCCGCGACGCGCCTTTGCGCGTACCGAATTCATAAGCCAAAAAAAGAAGCAAAGAAGAAGGAAAGAAAATGAAAAACACCACATCCGTCAGCGTCGCATTGGGCGACAAGACGATGACATTCGAAACGGGCCTGCTGGCCCGCCAAGCCGCCGGACAGGCCACCTGTCAACTCGGAGAGACCATGGTCTTCTCCGCCGTCACCACCACCGCCAAACCCCGCGAAGGCATCGATTTCTTCCCCCTTCAGGTGGAATACCGCGAGCGTTTCTACGCCGCAGGCCGTTTCCCCGGCGGCTACTTCAAGCGCGAAGGACGCCCCACGGAAAAGGAAATCCTCACCGCCCGCGTCACCGACCGCCCCATCCGGCCCCTCTTTGCCGAGGGGTTCTTCAATGATGTCCAGATCAACAACGCCCTCATGACCGCCGATGGCGAAATCGAGAGCGATGTCCTCAGCATCAACGCCGCCTCCGCGGCCCTCATGCTCAGCGAACTTCCCTTCCTCGGCCCCCTGGGCGCCGTCCGCGTCGGACGCGTCGAGGGCAAGCTGGTCCTCAATCCCACCCACGCCCAGCTCAAGGTCTCCGACCTCGACCTCGTCTATGTCGGCCGCCGCGACCTGCCCATGATGATCGAAGGCTCCGCCCTCGAAATCAACAATGCCGACATGGTCGCCGCCATGAAGTTCGGCCATGAAGCCGTCGTCAAAATCTGCGACGCCCAAACCGAGCTGCGCTCCAAGATGGGTCTGGCCCCCAAGACCTTTGCGGACAAGGGCCAGAACCCCGACCAGCTCGCCAAGCTGCGCGAAATCTGCGCCGCCGACCTCGAAGACGCCCTCTTCACCGTCAAGAAGCTCGAACGCCAGACCAAGATGCGCGCCGTCTTCGATGCCGCCTTCGCCAAGATGAAGGAAGCCTTTGGCGAAGAAACCATGACGGAAAACCTCTTCAAGCAACTGTTCGACGTCGTCGAAATCGAACTCGTCCGCAAGGGCGTCCTCGAAAAGGGAAAACGCATGGATGGCCGCGCCATGGACCAGCTCCGCCCCCTGATTGCGGATGTCGGCCTCCTCCCCCGCGTGCACGGCTCCTCCCTGTTCTCCCGCGGCGAAACCCAGGCCATGGCCATCGCCACCCTCGGCACCGGCCAGGACGAGCAGGAAATGGACGGGCTTACCGGCGGCGACACCACCAAGCGTTTCACCCTGCACTACAACTTCCCGCCCTATTCCACCGGCGAAGTCAAGCGCCTCGGCGGCCTCAACCGCCGCGAAATCGGCCACGGCGCCCTCGCCGAACGCTCCATTGAACCCATGGTGCCCAAAGACTACCCCTACACCGTGCGCGTCGTCTCCGAAATCATGGGCTCCAACGGCTCCTCCTCCATGGCCTCCGTCTGCGCGGGCACCCTCGCCCTCATGGATGCCGGCGTGCCCATGAAGAAGCCCGTCGCGGGCATCTCCATCGGCCTCGTCACCGGCGAAGGCCACAAGCCCGTCTTGCTGACCGACATCCTCGGCGCCGAAGACCATTGCGGCGACATGGACTTCAAGGTCGCCGGCACGCGCGACGGCATCACCGGATTCCAGGTCGACCTGAAGATCCGCGGCCTCGATTGGGATCTCGTCGCTGGCGCCTTCGACCGCGCCCACGTCGCCCGGCAGAAAATCCTCGACACCATGCAGGCGACCCTGCCCGCTCCCCGTGCCGAGCTTTCCCCCTATGCCCCGCGCATCGTGGTCGTCCACATCAACCCCGAGAAGATCGGCGCCCTCATCGGCCCCGGCGGCAAGAACATCCGCCGCATCGTCGATACCACCGGCGCCCAGATCGACATCGACGAGGACAACTCCGGCAAGGTCTCCATCTTCTCCAACAACAAGGACAGCCTGGATGCCGCCCTGCGCGAAGTGCAGGCGCTCACGGCGGAAGCCGAAGTGGGCAAGATCTACCGTGCCACTGTCACCGGTATCAAGGACTTCGGCTGCTTTGCCGAATTCCTCCCCGGCCAGGAAGGACTCGTCCACATCAGCGAACTCGCCGACTTCCGTGTCAACCGCACCGAAGACGTCGTCAAAATGGGCGAGGAAATCTGGGTCAAGGTCCTCTCCGTCGAAGACAACGGCAAGGTCCGCCTCTCCCGCAAGGCCGCCATGGCCGAAAAGGGCGAGAAAAAGAAGTAACCCTTCTTTCTCCCAACGGCCGCCGGGGTTCTCCCCGGCGGCCTTTTTCTTTGCCTATCCCGATCGCGCTTCCCTCTGTGAGCCCCCGTGTTCTCTGTGGTGAAACGGCTGGTTTGGCTCCAATCCCCCAAGGGTCATGTTTTATAAAAATGTATCCCTTTCAAAGCCCCGGCGCTTTGAATTCCTGTTCCTCCTCTCCCAAAATCCCGTTTCCTTTCCCTTGCGGGGGAGTCCGCTTCTGATATGATTCCCCGCTTTGCCATCGCCCCCGGATGGCCCAACCCGTTGCGGAGATTCCCGATCCGCTCCGGCTGTATGCAACACCCAATGAACCTGGGCCTTTGAGCCCCTGATGGAGACCGAACATGACATTGAAAGAAACGCTTGACCGTTCCGCGCAAAAATACGGGGCCAACGTCCTGATGAAATTCAAGAAGGACGGCGAATGGACCACCCTCACCTACCGCCAATTCCTGGCCCGCGTCCGCAACATTTCGGAAGCCCTCTCGCGCGTCGGCCATGTCCGCCCCGGCGACCGTATCGCCCTCCTGGGCGCCAACTCCCCCGACTGGTGCGCCATCCACTACGCCATCACCGGCCTCGCCGCCACCGCTGTGCCTATCGACGTCAAACTCCAGGAACAAGAAGTCACCCACATCCTTTCCGACTCCGCCGCCTCCGTCCTGCTGATGGATTCCACCTCCGAAGTCCGCATTCTCGACCTGGCCGGCCGCTGCCCCAATCTGCGCCACATCGTCCTGTTCGGCACGCGCAAGCCCGAACTGAGCGACGGCAAAACCCGCGGCATCCAACTGCACGATTTCGACCAGATTCTCGCCAGCTCCAAGACCCAGGCCGAAGGCCACAGCGCCGCCTACGACCGCTATCACCCCAAGGAATCCGACATCGCCTCCTTCATCTACACCTCCGGCACCACCGGTCGCCAGAAGGGCGCCATGCTCACCCACGGCAACTTCACCGCCAACTTCAAGTCCATCGATGCCGCCATCGAAATCCGGCCCGACGACAATTTCATGGTCATCCTTCCCCTCCACCACTCCTTCGCCTTCACCGTTTGCCTCGTCACACCCATCGCCTCCGGCACGCAAATGAGCTTCGTCGAAAGCCTCCGCACCGTGGGCGACAACATCCGCGAAACCTCCCCCACCCTCATCCCCGCCGTCCCCCTGCTCCTCGAAAAGGTCTATAACAAGCTGGTGGCCGGCATCAAGGCCAACCGCCTCGCCAACACCCTCTGGACCCTCGGCATCCGCAGTCCCGTCCGCAAGGGCATCATGGAAAAGCTCGGCGGCCGCGTCCGCCTCATGATTTCCGGCGGCGCCCCCGCCGACCCCAAGATGCTCGCCGGCCTTGAAGAACTCGGTCTCGTGGCCCGCGAAGGCTACGGCATCACCGAATGCTCCCCCGTGCTGTCCCTCACCCCCATCGATGCCCCCATCCGCCCCGGCTCCTGCGGAAAGGTGCTGCCCTTCATCGAAATGCGCGTCTTCAACGCCAACGCCGAAGGCGTCGGCGAGCTCGCCGCCAAGGGCGACAACATCATGAAGGGCTACTACAACAACCCCGCCGCCACCGAGGACGTCTTCCGCGACGGCTGGTTCCTCACCGGCGACCTCGGCTACATCGATTCCGACAACTACGTCTTCATCACCGGCCGCAAAAAAGCCCTCATTGTCAACCGCGAAGGCAAGAACATCTACCCCGAGGAGGTCGAGCAGCAAATCAACCAATCCCCCCTCATCCTCGAATCCGTCGCCCTCGGCTACCGCCCCCCCGGGGAAACCGTCGGCGAACAGGTCGGCGTCATCGTCGTTCCCGACGAAGAAGGACTGGCCGCTCTCGAATCCTCCGAAAAACGAAAATTCAGCGAAAAGGAAATCGAAGCCCGCCTCCGCGCCGAAGTCAAGAAGCAGGTCGCCGCTCTGGCCGACTACAAGCACCCGCGCCGCATCCAGATCCGCTGGGAAGAGTTCAACAAAACCTCCACCGGCAAAATCAAGCGCTATCTCTACGCCATGAACGAGGTCGGCGCCGAATAGGCCCCGGCCCCTCGCTCCCCACTTGCCCCCCAAAACCAAAAACAGTAGGCTCCCCCCCATGAACAACAACCCCCGCATCCTCATCACCGGCGGCGCCGGCTACATCGGCTCCATCCTCGCCCCCACCCTCCTCGCCCGCGGCTGCTCCGTCACCGTCGTCGACAACTTCCTCTACGGCCAGACCTCGCTCCTCGACTGCTGCGCCAACGAGAACTTCACCGTCATCCGCGGCGACGTGCGCGACGAGCGCCTCATGCTGCCGCTGCTCAGGAAGGCCGACGTCATCATGCCCCTCGCCTGCCTCGTCGGCGCCCCCCTCTGCGCCCAGAAGCCCCTCGAAGCCCGTTCCATCAACCTCGACGCCATCGTCATGCTCCTGAAAAACGCCTCCAAGGAACAGCGCTTCATCTCTCCCACCACCAACTCCGGCTACGGCATCGGCCAGGCGGGCGTCTTCTGCACCGAAGAAACCCCCATGAACCCCGTCTCCCTCTACGGCGTCCTCAAGGTCGAGCTCGAAAAAGCCCTCCTCGACGCCGGCGCTATCTCGCTGCGCCTCGCCACCGTCTGCGGCGTCAGCCCCCGCATGCGCCTCGATCTCCTCGTC
>CAYNHA010000244.1:0-2533 GCA_964397035.1 uncultured Verrucomicrobiota bacterium | reverse complement strand
AATGCGGCTGGTGGAGACTTCCACGTCGCGGAGGGAGCCGTCGGCCAGGCGGTGCTGGAATTGGAATCGCTTGCCTTGTCTGGGCGTGACGGAAGCCATGTCGGACTGAACCTCGGGCGCGGGTTTGGTGTTGATGTCGGTAATGCGCAGGGCGAGCAGTTGTTCGCGCGTGTAGCCATAGAACGCGAGGGCGGCGGCGTTGGCGTCCAGGATGGTGCCATCGGCGGGATCGATCAGGAGCATGACGGCCGTGTTGCTTTCGAATTGGTTGCGGTAAGACTGTTCGCTCCTGCGCAGGTCGGCGGTCAATTCCTCGGCGATGGCCTGTGCCCGCATGCGGGTGTTGAGCAGGACCCGGATGAGGATGAACAGGAGGAGGGAAATGAGCGTGCCGCCCAATCCGGTGAGCGCGGCCTTGGCATATTCGGCGGAAAAGAATCCGTTGCCGGTTTGGCGGAAGGCGAGGGTCCAGGCATGGCCATAGAGGAACATCGGCATCTGGTGGGTGAAGCGGGCCACGGCTTCATTGTTGTCGGGGCCGTTCGGGAGGTAATCGTAGAGCAGGTGGTCGGGGCCGGGAGCGGTGCCGTCGAAAAGCTCGAGGTCGAAACGGGGGTATTGGCTCAGTTTCGAGGCACTCAGGATGCCGCGCATGAGATCGGTCATGCGGTAGGGGCTGTAGACCCAGCCGAGGATGGCGCTGCGGCGTTGTTCAGGCGTGTCGATGGGGAGCCCGCGCCGGTACACGGGCACGTACATCAGGGTGCCGGCCTGGACTTCTTCATCGGTTTCCTGCACGAGCACCACCTTGCCGGAAAGGGCGGGTTCGTTGTGGTCCCGGGCGCGTTCCATGGCCTCGCGGCGGACGGGTTCGGAGAACATGTCATAGCCAAAGGCGCGCAGGTTGCGGTTGGTGAAGGGTTCGAGGTAGAGGATGGAGGTATAGGGGTCGCGGTCGCCTTCCGGGCGAACGGTGTAGGAGGGAAAACCTTCGTCGCGGACGCGCTGGAGGTGCTGCGGCAGTTCGTCGCGGGGGACGAGGAGCGAAAAGCCGATGCCCTGGATGCCGGGAAGTTCCGTGTCGACCTTCTGGTGGCGGGTGAAAATCCGCCAGTCTTCCCGGGTGACGCCATCGGAGGCCCGGAAATATGCCGCGCCGCCGGTCAGGATGCGGGCGTGGTCCTTCATCCGGTTTTCGATGAGGGCATAGAGTTCCTTGCAATGCGACATGAATTCCAGGTCGGCCCGGTGGTCGGCGGAGAGTTTGAGGGCGGTGGTGGTGGAGGCCGTCAGGATCAGGCCGGCGGCCAGCACGAGCCAGGCGGCGTGCCGGATGGGGTGCCGGATGCGGGACGAGGGTTGGGCCCCGGAGGCGGCGAGGGCGGCGGCGAGGACAAAGAGAAGCAGGAGCACCAGGCCGACAGGCCATGCCGTTTGCGCGGCCACGCGCCAATTCCAGCGGGAGGCGTCCATGTCGAGGGCCAGCACGGCCAGGCAGGTGCCGGTGGCCGGATCGAGGACCGGTACGGCGCCGCTGACGAAGCTGCCCCAGCGGTCGCGGAAGGGGCCTGCGGTACAGGACATGCCGGTGTCGAACACGCGCTGGAAGTCGTCCGGCACGTCGTGGTAGAGCATGCCGGCGGGGGCTTCGTCGACCGAGCCGACGGGCTGGTCGTCCACGAAGAAAAAGACCGTTTTGTCGGGCAGGCGGCCCATCAGGTAGATGAAGCGGCACTGGGGAAGCACGAAGCGGACGGAGGCCAGTTGTTCCTTGAGGCGAAGGTAGTTCGGGGTGCCCAGATCAGCCTCGGTGCCGGAGAGGGCACGGAGGGAATCGATGTTCAGGGCCTGGCTCACCACCCGGGTTTGCCGGAGCAGTTCTTCTCGTTGGGCGTGGTCGGCCCGGACCAGAGACGACCAGAGAAATCCGCCTGCCGCAAGGAGGAGGAGAAGAACCAGGACGGGGACGGGAAGGGGAAGACCCTTGATTTCGAGGAAGCGCACGTTCGATTTCCCAAGCATAACCGATCAGTCTCCAATGGCACGGGACACAAAAATGTTGGGCGCAGGTAGGAAGCGGGCTATGCCTTCAGCAAGGGAGAAGAACCCATCTCGTGCTTGCACAGCTTGTAAGATGATGAAAATGGAGGCGATTAGCAAGCCAAGAGCGATTCAATCATGAAGGTTGGCGCGAAGGCATGGGCCTTTGCCATCGGGCGCGTGGAATGAGGGTCAGGGCTTGGCGGCGCGGAGCTGGAGAGTGGCGGGGCGGAACCCGATGCGGTGGAGCTTGAGGTTGGCCTGGCCGTTGTAGTCGAGTTCGAAGCGGAGGGGGGCGGCACCGACGGAGATGGCGCGGAATCGAAGGGTTTCGCCGTGGGCGTGGAGGGCTTTGGTGTCCACTTGGAGTTCGCCGGAGGCGAGCGGGGTCCGGTCCGGGATGGCCAGCCGGCGGAGGGTGCCTGCGGGAAGGTGGGCGGAGTAGTTGATTTCGATGTCGTAGAGGCCGGGGGGAAGCGGGAGCTGGGGGCCG
>CAYNHA010000243.1:0-25235 GCA_964397035.1 uncultured Verrucomicrobiota bacterium | reverse complement strand
CCCGCTTTTCCAGCGCCACCTCCGGCCGCTATGTCTCCGGCATGGGCAAGATCGGCGAGGCGGTCAAAATCATCATCGATGCCGAAAAACTCCTGCGCGACGACGAACTGGCCGCGCTGGCGTCATAGATATCCGACAATTTGAACGACGATCCTCACAATAAACAACAAAACCCAAGGAGATCCCAGCGATGAAATACGGAAAAGTGGCGATGCTGATGGCCTGTGCGGCGATGGCGGCGAGCGGAGCATTTGGCGATGCGGCGCGCGAGGAATTGGCGAAGGCCAGCGCGGAGTTTTGTTCGTCGACCGATGGGCAGCCCATCACCACGGACATGGTCGTGGACAAGGTGAAGGCGGCCGTGTCGATCCTGAACGCGGAAGGCGCGGCTGCGTATCCGAAGTTCATGGGCAAGGACTCGGAGTTCATCTTCGGCGGCACCTATATCTGGGTCAACAGCTATGACTGCGTAATGTTGATGCACCCGATCATGGACAAGATGGAAGGGCGCGAACTGATGTCCCTGCAGGACGTCAACGGCAAGCGTTTCTTCGTGGAATTCGTCTCGGCGGCCAAGGACGGCGGCGGCTGGGTGGAATACATGTGGCCCAAGCCCGGCACCAAGGAAGCCTTGCGCAAGGTTTCGTATGTCATGCCGGCGAAGGTGGATGGCCAGGATGTCGTCGTGGGTTGCGGTATCTATGATGTCTCGGATGAAGTGTTGGCCAAACTAAACGCCCGCTAATTCCGCAACTGGAAGGCGGATGCCCCTTCCGGGACATCCGCCTTCCCTGACCCCTTGGAAATATGAATGGAAGGAAATGAGATATGGCTCGCTTGCGCTTGTTGAATGATTTGTCCGTCCGTGGCCGCTTGCTGGGCCTCGTTTTCCTGATGTTTCTTTTTGTCGGAATCCTCGGCGCGTTTGTGTTCCGTTCCTACCGCCAAATCTCGGCGGCGAACACGGCCATGCTGGAGGTTCAATCCGGCCTCATCCAGGTGGAGGCCGCGCAGAAGGCGGAACTGATGTTTGCGGCGCAGGCCGATGCCAAGCAGGCTGAAGCCGTGCGGGAACACATCAAAAAAGCGGTGGATGTCTTTGAAAAACTGCAGTCCAAAACCCGCACCAAGGGGCTGTCGGCCGCCATCGAAGAGCTGCAATTGGAACTGGACAAGTATCTCAACGAGTTTGGCCAGCAGGTGTCCCAGATCGAGATACTCCGCGGATTTCAAAAGACCGTCAATGCCAAGCAGGTCGAGGTCACGAAATCACTGAATAATTTGTTTGTTTCGATGGACGAGCTGCAGCGGGATCTGGTGATCACCACCGGCACGGATCTCCCCCCCCAGGAACAAGCCCTTCTTCGCAATGCCCTGGATACGTCGGTTTATCTGAATGCCCTGATGGCGCGCATCGGCGAATGCGTGGTTGCGCAAGGCGAAGAATCGTCCGCAAAGGCGCTGTTGGAAGCCAATGCCAAGGGGCGGTTCCGCCAAGGGCTCAACTCCTTCATTTCCTCGGCCGGCCTGGTCAAGGAATTCGACAAGGAAATGGCCTCATCCGTGGCCAAGCCCGTCGTGGCCAACGTGAAGGAAATCGAAGCCATTGTCCCCCAACTGGTGCCCACCATCCAGGGCGTCGCCAAGCGCTCCCAAACCCTCCAGGAATATGGTGCCTCCGTGCAGGCCAAGGGCTACGGACTGGTCTCTGGCATGGAGATCTCTTCTGCGGCCACGGTGCGGAATTCGTTGCGATTCATGGCCGTCATCCTCTGTATTTCCATTGTGCTGCAAATTGTGTTGTCTCTATTCATCATTCGCTCCCTCAGCGTCCCCATCATCGCGGGTGTGAAGCAACTGGTGGCCGTGGCCACGCAGGGCGATCTCTCCACAAACGTGGATCGTGACACCCTCTCGCGTGGGGATGAAATCGGGCAACTGGGCAGGGCCATTCAGGGGCTGGTTGACTTCCAGCGCAAGGAACAGAGCCTTACCGGCGAAATGGCGGCCGGGAACTGGATACTGGATGTCCCTCTCCGCTCCCCGCACGATGATCTGGGCAAGTCCCTGCAGATTCTGGTGGAGAAAATCAATCAGGCCCTTTCGCAGGTTCGCCTGGCCATCGACGAAGTCAGCAGCGGAACCGGCCAGATTGCGGATGCCTCGCAAAGTCTGAGCCAGGGTGCCACGGAAACGGCGGCCAGCCTTCAGGAAATCAGCTCTTCCGCCACCGAGGTTGGACAGCAAGCCAAGCACAACGCCGAGACGGCCACCCAGGCCAATCAGTTGGCGACGGTCGCCAAGACCTCCGCCGAAACCGGCTCCCAGCGGATGCAGGGACTCAATGCCTCGATGGCGGCCATCACCGAGTCCAGCGGCCAGATTGCCAAGATCATCAAGACCATCGACGACATCGCCTTCCAGACCAACATCCTGGCCTTGAATGCCGCTGTGGAGGCGGCACGGGCCGGACGGCACGGCAAGGGCTTTGCCGTGGTGGCCGAAGAAGTGCGCAGCCTGGCCGCGCGCAGTGCCAAGGCGGCGCGCGAGACGGCGGACCTGATCGAAGGCTCCAAGGGGCGCGTCGAGGAAGGCAATCGGATGGCCAGGGAAACGGCGCAGGCTCTGGCGGAAATCGTTGAAAGCATCGTCAAGGTCGGCGATCTGGTGGGAGAAATGGCCGCGGCCTCCAATGAGCAAGCGCAGGGCATCGCGCAAATCAGCCAGGGGCTGGGCCAGATTGACCAGGTGACGCAACAGAACACGGCCACGGCCGAGGAAACGGCCGCCGCCGCCGAAGAATTATCCGGACAAGCCGATGAATTGCGGAGTTTGATCTCTCAATTCAAGCTCAAGGGAAATCCCGCCACGGCCGCCGGCCAAACGGCCACTCGCGGCTCGGCCAGGAAACTGGCGGCCAACCCGCCTTCTGGCCGCAAAGCGCTGCCCGCTTCGGCAGCGGCAAAGCCCCCCGCTCCGGCCCCTGTTGCCGCCGACGGGTGGAACGACATGGCGAAAGCCAAGACTTCCAAACCCGTTTCCAACGAGGAGATCATTTCTCTCGAAGACAAGGACTTTGGGCGGTATTGATCCTGCACCTCATCCGAATCCCGCCGTCCCCAATCCGGCGGCGGGCTATTCCTGATCCAAGACATTCCGTATCTTGACGGCCAGCTCTTTCATGGTGAATGGCTTCTGGATGAACTGGACGCCTTCGTCCAGCACGCCGTGGTGGGCAATGACATCGGCCGTGTAGCCCGACATGAACAGACGCTTGATATCGGGACACATGGACACAAGGGCGGTGGCCAGGTCACGGCCGTTCATTTCAGGCATGACCACATCCGTCATGAGCAGGTCAACCTGACCCTGGTGTTCGCGTGCCAGCCGGAGCGCCTCCACCGGATTGTCGGCCGCGAGTACCGAATAGCCCATCATGTGGAGCATCTGCGTGGTGATCCTCAAGATGGCAGGTTCGTCCTCCACCAGCAGGACGGTCTCGCCTGATGGCATCGGGGAGGGAGCCGTCTCCTGTTCGGGCCGGGATTCCGCCTTGTCCAGATGCCGTGGCAGGTAGATGCGAAAGGTCGTCCCCTGGCCCGGCTCGCTATACACTTGGATGAAGCCATTGTTCTGTTTCACGATGCCGTGGACCGTGGCCAATCCGAGCCCCGTGCCCTTGCCCAGTTCCTTGGTGGTGAAAAACGGCTCGAAAATCTTGGCCTGGGTCTCCCGGTCCATTCCACAGCCGTCATCGCTCACGGACAGCAGGATGTACTCTCCGGGAACGGAGCCTGCGTGCCGGGTGCAGTAATCCTCGTCGAAGGTGGCGCCGCTTGTCTCGATGCTGAGCCTCCCCGCGCCTGCAATGGCATCCCGGGCATTGACGCACAGGTTGGCCAGCAGTTGGTCCAGTTGCGAGGGATCGATGAAGACGGGCCCCAGTTGCTCACCCGGCAGCCAGACCAGTTCGATGTTCTCGCCAATGAGGCGGCGCAGCATGTTGAGCATTCCCTGCACGGTCTCGTTGATGTCCAGTACCCTGGGGTCTGCCGCCTGACGGCGGGCGAAGGCGAGAAGCTGGCGGGTCAGGTCGGCGGAACGTTTGGCCGCCTTGTGGATCTCGTCCAGATCGGCACGCAATTGCTCATCCTGCCCGCTCCGGTCCCGGGCCAGCTCCGCATAGCCCAGAATCACCTCGAGCATGTTGTTGAAGTCATGGGCCACGCCGCCGGCCAGCCGGCCCACGGCCTCCATCTTCTGGGCCTGAAACAACTGGCTTTGAAGTTTTTCCTTTTCATCCTCGGCCCGCTTGCGCTGCGTGATGTCCATCAGGGAGAACTGCAACCGCAAGACACCGTTGAAATCAAACCTCAACAGGTGGACTTCCGCGTCCCACTCCGTTCCATCCGGCCGCCGGAGCCGCCATTCGAAGGCCACGGCCCCTTCCTGAACGACTCGCTGGAGATAGGTCGACGCCGCTTCCTCCGAAGGCTCGCCATGGTACTGAAAGGGGGTTGAGACATCCAGCGGGGTCTTGCCCAGCGTTTCCTCGCGCGTTGTGAATCCAAAAGCCCGCACGGCCGCCGGATTGCAATCCACAAACTGGTACGTCACCGGTTCCATCACCACCACGGGGATCGGCGAACTTTCAAAGACGGCCCGCCGCAGAGACTCGCTTTCCCTCAATGCGGCTTCGGCGCGCTGCCGTTCCAAAATGTAACGCGCCTGCTGGACATTCTGGTAGGCGGAGCTGGAAAGCTGCCCGGCCAGCGTGAACAAGGCCTGCGCCACAAGCTCGAATTGCCTCCGGGTCATGGCAGGCACCTCGCGAAAGGCCTGGATCAACTCGTTCTCGTCGGCTCCGATTTCGCGGGCATAGGCCCGCATCCCCTCTTCCGTCTGGGTTTCGTCCCTCACCTGGCCGATCAACCAATTCGCGATGTGGCGACCGCCCACGACAATGCTGGCACCGGCATCCCACAATCCGCCGCTCAGGCAGTGCTGAACAATGGGGCCTTCCGGGTTTTCCCGGCCGATCACGGCATCGGACTTGTAGCAGTTCGCACATCCCTTTTCCGTTTTGCGGATCACCTGACTGCAAAATCGCGTGAAGTTGCTGGCCTTGGTGATCGGGGTTCCGTCGGGATGCGTGATGATCGACGCCACGCCGGTCGCATTGGCAAACTCGTCCTGAATGCGCTGGATTTCCTCCAGATCAAAAAGGTCGTTGAACGAGACCTCCCTCGAATCCGCATCCAACCCACCGTTCCCCTGCCTTGCTTCCTACATGCCGAGAAGGTATCAGAGTAATCTATGCGGGTCAAACCGGTATGGCGACAAATGCAGGAGGGCACCGCCCTCGTCCCCCAAAATCCCGATCAAGAAGACCCGGTCGCTTGGCGCCGTCCAAATATTAAGAAATGATTAACATTTTCCTCGACAATGATCCGTCGAATGCTAAAAACATGAAGCGTTTGGAAGCGTAGTGTCCTAACCAAGGAGCCAAGATGAAAATGTGGACTGTTTTGAGCTTGTTGCTGATCATGGGTCTCTCCGCCGGTGCCGCGCAAATCACGCTAGTGGCGGATACGTGGTGTCCCTACAATTGCGAGCCGAACAGCGAGCTTCCCGGCTTCATGGTGGAAGCCGCCACGATGATCCTGGGAGCCGCAGGACACGAGGTCAAATATCTTCTGTCGGATGACTGGGAACAAGCGGTTGCCGATGTCGAAGCGGGCAAATTCAATGGATGCATCGGGGCGGACCCCACGGACAATCAAAACCTCCTCTTTCCGGATGAGGACATGGGCGTCTCCCAAAACCGGATATACGTGCGCAAAGGGGATCCGTGGCGCTACACCGGCCCGGCCTCTCTGGAAGGCACAAAAGTGGTGGTGCTCACCGGCTACACCTATGGGGACGACGTGGATGCCTGGCTGTCCGCGAATGCCTTGTACGTGGACACGCTGGAGCAAGCCGTCGAAGCCCTCCTTGGGGAAAAGGCCGACATTCTCTTTGAGAATGAATATGTCATGAGCATGTTTACCATGATGAACAATATTCCGGACTCCCTTGAGGTGGCCGGCATGATGGAAAGCGGTCCTGTGTATATCGCCTTTTCGAACGTCATTCCCGAATCCAAGGAATATGCCGACTTGCTCTCCAAAGGCCTCAAAACCATGAAGGCGGACGGCTCTTGGAAGGCCTTGCTGAGCAAATACGGCCTGGAAGAATAGCGGCCCCATGAAAATCACGGGAAAACTGGTGGGGCCGGCATTGGCGGTGCTGGGCCTTGGCATCGCGCTGGTGGCCCTGGTGGCCTACGAGATTGCCTCCCGCTCGTTTTTGGCGGTCTCGACCGAACATATCCAATATGTGGCCAAGACCGTTTCCGAACGGGCTCAATCCTGGGTACAAGAGCGACAGACGCAAGTCGATGGATGGAGCCGGCTGGACGTCTATGCCAACGCCATGGCGGACACCTTCATGGCCAAGGCCGCCCGCACACAGGCCACTGGCCTGTTGAAGGAATACATCAAGGGCAGTGACACCTTCGAGACGGTCCTGCTCGTGAATGCCGCAGGCGATGTTCTAGCGGCTTCCAAGGAAGGAGACGTGGGCTCCAAACTAGCCGGGCAGGATTACTTTGTCCGCGCCATGAAAGGCGACTCCGCCGTATCGGAACCCTTTGCCAATTCAAATGGCAAGGTCATCTTCGTTGTAGCCTTTCCCGTTCGGAACAAAAGCAACGAGGTGGTCGGCGTCCTGGCAGGCCAAGTGGCTTTGCAGAGTTTTGCCTCCACACGGGTGGAGCCCGTTCGAATCGGCCAAAAGGGCTACTGCTACCTTGTCGACAGGAAAGGCCTGATCCTGTCCCACCCCAAGACCGAAAATATCCTGAAACTCAACATCCACACGTTGCCCTTTGGTGACGCGGTCATGAAGGGAAAAGGCATCACCCGCTACACCTATGAGGGAATGGATAGCATTGCCGCTTTGAACACCTGCGGCGATCTGGGATGGATTGTCGTCGTCACGGCCGATTACAACGAGATCACGGGTCCCGCCCGCCGGATGGGCATCATGAGCGGATGGATCGCTCTGGCGGTCCTGCTGGTTGGAGGTTTCATTCAATTCGTTCTGATCAAGCGCATCGTGCGGCCCGTCATGCAAATGACAGGCGCGGCGGAGAAGATTTCCCTGGGCGACACCGATGTGGATCTGACCCACGAATCCATGGATGAAATCGGCAGCCTGGCCAACGCCTTCCGCCGGATGAAGCAAAGCCTTTCGGACAAGCAGCAAATCGCCCGCGAAATGGCTGCCGGAAATTTCTCGATCCGTGTCGACGTTCTCTCCGACCGCGACGGCCTTGGCATTTCCTTGCGTACGCTGGCCGAAAAAATGAACGACTCCCTCTCTCAGGTGCAAACGGCTGTCAACGAGGTCAGCGGCGGCACCAGCCAGATTGCAGACGCCTCCCAAACCTTGAGCCAGGGCGCAACCGAAACGGCGGCAAGTCTGGAGCAAATCAGTGCCTCGGCCACGGAAATCGGCAACCAGGCCAAGCACAACGCCGAGACGGCCTCCCAGGCCAACCAGTTGGCCACGGTCGCCAAGGAAGCGGCGGAGACGGGATCGCATCGCATGCAGGGATTGAACGCCTCGATGGCGGCCATCACCGAGTCCAGCGGACAAATTGCCAAGATCATCAAAACCATCGACGACATTGCCTTTCAAACCAACATTCTGGCGCTGAACGCGGCTGTGGAAGCCGCACGCGCCGGACGGCACGGCAAGGGGTTTGCGGTTGTGGCCGAAGAAGTGCGCAGCCTGGCGGCGCGCAGCGCCAAGGCCGCGCGCGAAACGGCCGACCTCATCGAGGGCTCCAGGAGTCGCGTGGACGAAGGAAACCGCATGGCCAAGGAAACCGCCGAAGCCTTGTCCGAAATCGTCGGCGGCATCGTCAAGGTGGGCGACCTGGTCGGCGAAATGGCCGCCGCCTCCAACGAACAGGCACAGGGCATCGCCCAAATCAGCCAGGGCCTGGGACAAATCGACCAGGTGACGCAGCAGAACACCGCCACGGCCGAGGAAACCGCCGCCGCCTCCGAAGAACTCTCCGGACAGGCCGACGAGTTGCGCGCCCTGATTGCCCAATTCAAGTTGAGGCATGAGAAATCACAATCCCACATTTCCCTTCCCGATGCCAAATACCAGAGACCGAGGATCGGCTCCCACACCTCCTTGCCTACCGCCAGCCCGCCACACCCTCCCCCGTCCAAGCCGGCGTCCAACGAGGAAATCATTTCCCTCGAAGACAAGGAATTTGGGCGTTATTGACCCTTCTGCATTTCACAATGGTTCCTGAAGAGGACGCCTCTCCCCCGGCGTCCTCTTCTTTTCCCCCCCCTGCTCCAGCCCTCCGCCATCTCCCCGTTTCGGGGCGTCATGGAATTTTCTGGCGCTTTCCACGCTGAAAGTGTATGTAGCCGCCCATTGTTCGGTCTGTTGAAATCTAACCCAAGGAAATTCCATGTCGCTGCCCAAGATCATTGAGGTGGATCGTGATCGTTGTGTCAATTGTCATGCCTGCATTGCTGTCTGTCCCGTCAAATTCTGCAACGATGGAAGTGGGGACTATGTGGAGGTCCACAAGGACCTGTGTATCGGATGCGGTCGTTGCCTCACGGCGTGCACCCACGATGCCCGCTATGGCATCGATGATTTCGACGCCTTCCAGGAGGCGGCCAAGCGCGGAGAGCGCCTGGTGGCCATCGTGGCGCCCGGCGTGGCCGCCAATTTCCCCCATCAGTATCTCCAGCTCAATGGCTGGCTCAAGTCGATCGGAGTGCGCGGATTTTTCGATGTCAGCTTCGGCGCCGAATTGACCATCAAGAGCTATCTGAACCACATCGAGAAAAACAACCCCGCCTCGGTCATCTCCCAGCCGTGTCCGGCCATCGTCAGTTTCATTGAAATCTACCACCCCGAACTGTTGCCCCATCTGGCGCCGGCCGACAGCCCGATGCTGCACACCATCCGAATGGTGAAGGAGTTCTATCCCGAATACCGCGATGCCAAGTTCGCGGTCATCTCCCCCTGCTGGGCCAAGAAACGCGAATTCGACGAGACCGGCGTGGGCGACTACAACGTCACCTTCAAGGCCATCGATGACCATCTCAAGGCCAACGGCATCTCCCTGTCCACCTTCCCCGCGGTGGAGTATGACAACCCGCCGGCCGAGCGTGCCGTTCTGTTCTCCACGCCGGGTGGCTTGCTCCGTACGGCCATGCGCTGGAACCCCGATGTTCTTTCCATCACCCGCAAGATCGAAGGGCAGGAAATGATCTACCCCTACCTCGAAACTCTCGACAAGATGGTCAAGGCCGGCAAGGCTCCCAAGCTCATCGACTGCCTCAATTGCGAGTCGGGCTGCAATGGCGGAACCGCCACCATGAACATCCATACCCCGCCGGATGAAATCGAATCCCTGATCGAAGAGCGCAACCGGGAAGTGCAGGCCCGGCACAAGAAAAAAGGTTTTCGTTCCGAAAAGCGCACGCAAAAGGCCCTGACGGACCTGGTGGAAAAATACTGGAAGCCGGGTTTGTACGATCGCCACTATGTGGACCGCTCGTCCAGCAACACGGTCGAGACCCCTTCAAACGCCCGGCTGAAGGAAATCTATGCCAGCATGCGGAAGTTCAAGGAGGAGGACTTCTACAACTGCAATTCCTGCGGCTACAAAACCTGCGAAGGCATGGCCAAGGCCATCCACAACGGCCTGAACAAGCCCGAGAACTGCCACCACTACATGCTGGCGCTGGCCCACGAAGACCATTCGGCCGCCGAACGCGAGGCCGCCTCCGCGCAGCAATCGCAGGCCAAGATGAAGGAAATCATCACCACGGCCAACGACAACAGCGCCAACCTGGTCAGCGGCATCCGCTCCCGCCTGGAGCAATTGCAGACCGTCATCCGCCAGCAAGCCGCCTCGTTCCAGGGTCTGAATTCGCGCGTGGGAGACTCTTCCGAGGCACTCAAGCAGTTCCTCCCCATCGCCAAATCAATTGAGGATATCGCCTTCCAGACCAACATTCTCGCGCTCAATGCCAGCGTGGAAGCGGCGCGGGCCGGACGCTCGGGCAAGGGCTTTGCGGTGGTGGCCCAGGAAGTGCGGACCCTGGCCGAACGTTCCCGCAAGGAAGTCGAACGCTTTGCCCCCTACATGGAAAGCATCCAGGCCAGCTTTGGACGAATCCTGGCCGACGTGGAAACGGCGTTGTCGCATACCCGCGACACCGAAAAGCTGGCCAAGGCCATCGACGAGGATTCCAAGCGGATCGCAGCCCAAAACGCTCTTGCCACCATCGAATAGGTACAATTCAAGCTAAAGGAGATCAACATGGCCGAAGATAAAGGACGAAAAAACGACGGTTTGGATGAATTGTGGGAGGATGAGGATGGCGACGATGCGCAAAAAGACAAGTTCTTGACCTTCAAGATCGCGGATGAAGAGTTTGCCATCCCCATTGGACACGTCATCGAAATCGTCGGCATCCAGAAAATCACGGAAGTCCCCGACATGCCGGACTTCGTGAAGGGCGTCATCAATCTGCGCGGGAAAGTCATCCCGGTGATGGACGTGCGGCTGCGCTTCCACCTCCCCTCCGTGGCCTATGACGACCGCACCTGCGTGGTCGTGGTTTCCGTGGGCAACGTCACCATCGGCCTCGTGGTCGATACGGTCTCGGAAGTGGTGAGCATTCCCGAAGCCAATATCTCCCCCCCTCCCCGTTTTTCCAGCGCCACGTCGGGACGCTATGTTTCGGGCATGGGCAAGATCGGTGACGCGGTCAAAATCATCATCGACGCGGAAAAACTGCTGCGCGACGACGAATTGGCCTCTCTGGCCTCCTAGGACATCCATTTCACAAGCAACACACACAGGAAAACAAAATGAAGAAAATTGCGTATTGGGCATGCGTGCTGGCCATGGCGGTCTCCACCCAGGCGGCTTCCTACAAGATCGCGGGATATCCCATCCCGCTGATGATTGAAAACTCCGACTCCGGATTGTTTGTCGAGATCATCAAAGAGCTGATTCAGAGGACGGGCGAGGATTTCGAGATCGTGGTCTATCCGGCGCAACGCACGGTGGCCGCCTTCCACGCCGGCGAAGTCGACGCGTTCTTTCCTGCGCTGGATGTGCTGATCGAAAAGGAAAAAGCCTCCTCCGACCCCATGTATGTCAAATGCGACTTCGCCTTCACCCGCAAGGGCGATCCCGAACTGAAGTCCGTCGCCGACCTGGAAGGGAAAAAAGTCGGCATCACGGCAGGATATCCCTATGTGAAGGAATTGACCGCCAATCCCAACATCACGCTCGACGTCGGGCCCAACGACGTAGCCAACATCAACAAGTTGTCCGCCGGACGCATTGACGTGTTCGTCGTGGAAGAGAAAACCGGCCTGGCGGCCCTGAAGCAGGCCGGCGTGGACAATGTGGCCTATCCGGCCGACTCGCCCATTTCGAAGCAGAATGTCTACATCGCGTTTCAGGCAACCGATGCCGGCAAGGCCCTGGCCGAAAAATTCTCGAAGGCGCTTCAAGGGATGAAGGAAGACGGTTCCTTCGGCAAGATCATGGAACGCGCCCAGTAACCACAAGCCGGATTCCGTTTCAAACCCGTGAAGGGGGGCCCACGCCCCCCTGGCTCTCTGTCCGTGCCCGTTCGGGCCATGTAAGGTTATGAATTCATGAAAAAGTCTTTGTCGATCACCATGCGTTTCAGTATCGCCATGACCGCCGTTGTCGTGGCCTTGTTGACCCTGTTCGGAATGTGGCAATACATGACCGGCGTTTCGCGCTTGCAGGGCGAATTGCGGCGCCAGGCCAGCACGACAGCCGAACGGGCGGGATCGGCCGTCCAAATCCCGCTGTGGGAAATGTTCGATTCCGCCGTTTTGGCCATTCTGAATACGGAAATGAAAGACGACAACATCGTGGGGCTTTTCGTCTGGAATGCCGATCACAAGGCGATTGCGTACGGCTACATCCGCGATGCGGCGGGCCAACCCGTCGAATCCAAAACCGTTCTGGCCGACACCAACCGGATTGAACAGGTGGAAGTGCCCATCCTCTATGCGGAAAGCGGCAAAAAGGAAGCTCAAACCATCGGCCACATGCAGGTCGCATTTTCCAAAAAATCCCTTGAACAGGAACGGAAACGCATTTTGTTTTCCGCTCTTGCCGTTGTCTCCATTGGCTTTTGCGTGGCGCTCCTTCTGGCGATTCTGGTCAGCCGATCCATCAGCCGTCCCGTTGTGGTGGGCGTAAGCCAACTCACTTCCATGGCGGAAAACAGCCGCCGCCTGGCCGATGCGCTTCAAGAGATGGCCACCGGGGACCTCTCCCGGAGCATTCAGTTGGGGCCGGACGACTCATCGGCCATCGCCGCCCGGGAAGCCTACGCCTCCCGAGGGGATGAAATCGGCATTCTCTTCCGCTCCCTCTCGGAGGTGAAGCGGCAGATGGACAACTGGATCGCCGGCCTGCGGAAAATGTCCGAAAACACCAGCCGCTCTCTCCGCGGCGTGATGGCGCTGACCGAGGAGGTTCGCAGCGGTGCCAGCCAGATTGCCGGCGCCTCTCAAACCCTGAGCCAGGGGGCGACGGAAACCGCCGCCAGCCTTGAGGAAATCAGCGCATCGGCCACGGAAATCGGCCAACAGGCCACGCACAATGCCGAAACCGCCACCCAGGCCAATGCGCTGGCAACCGGGGCCAAAACGGCGGCGGAAACCGGTTCCCAGCGGATGAAGGGACTCAATGCCTCGATGGAAGCCATCACCGAATCCAGTGCGCAGATCGCAAAAATCATCAAGACCATCGATGACATCGCCTTCCAAACGAATATTCTGGCCTTGAACGCGGCAGTGGAAGCCGCGCGCGCCGGACGCCACGGCAAGGGGTTTGCGGTCGTGGCCGAGGAAGTGCGCAGCCTGGCGGCGCGCAGCGCCAAGGCCGCGCGGGAAACAGCCGACCTGATCGAAGGCTCCAAGAGCCGTGTGGACGAAGGAAACCGCATGGCCAGGGAAACCGCTGAAGCTTTGAGCGAAATTGTAAGCGGAATTGTCAAGGTGGGCGACTTGGTGGGTGAAATGGCGGCGGCCTCCAACGAGCAGGCCCTGGGCATTACGCAGATCAGCCAGGGCCTCGGCCAAATCGACCAGGTGACGCAGCAAAACACCGCTACGGCCGAGGAAACATCCGCATCGGCCGAACAGCTCTCCGGACAGGCGGATGAACTGCGCACCCTGGTTGCCCAGTTCAAACTTCAAGGCGGCCCCGCCGCTGGAAACGTGCGGACGCGCCCTGGCGGGAAAACCTCATCGGCCCCCAGGGCCATCCCCGCCCCTCCCCATACCGCTCCACCGAATGGGAACGAAGGCGGGGGCAGGCCCCAAGCCCCGCAATCCAAGCCCGTGTCCAACGAGGAAATCATCTCCCTCGAAGACAAGGATTTTGGACGCTACTAGATCCTTATCCCCGCTGACCTCCATCCCGTCCCTTCATCCCCGTGGAGGGCAAGAGGGTGTTCTTTCCACGCCATGGAAAAGAGTTTTCCACAGTGTGGAAAAAATACGCTTCGTTTTTCCACCGGTGGAAAATATTTTTCCACACCATGGAAAACCGGCGGGTCGGTCCTGGCACCACGGAAACGGTTTTGAGAAAATACATTTTCACCCGATTTCGCTTGAAATATGGAGCTTCATGGCCGAATTTGGGAGGTCACGGTTGCGTGGTATTTCCGCGCGGCCCCTAGGCAACAGGAAGGAAATGGAACATGGCATCGAAAAAACGTACTAGCGACATGGTGTTCAAGGGCCCCGAGCGCGCCCCGCACCGCTCCCTCTTTTATGCACTCGGCCTGACGTCCGAGGAAATGAAACGCCCCCTCGTCGGCGTGGTTTCCTCCTTCAACGAAATCATTCCGGGGCATATCCACCTCGACAAGATCGCGGAAGCCGTCAAGGCCGGTGTGCGCATGGCGGGCGGAACGCCCATCCTCGTGCCGGCCATCGGCGTGTGCGACGGCATCGCCATGAACCACCCCGGCATGCGCTATTCGCTGCCTTCGCGCGAGCTGATCGCCGACTCCGTCGAAACCCTCGCCCTGGCCCATTGCTTCGATGCCATGGTGCTCATTCCCAACTGCGACAAGATCGTTCCGGGCATGCTGATGGCGGCCGCACGCGTCAACATTCCGTCCATTGTCGTCAGCGGCGGGCCGATGCTGGCGGGTGATCTCTCCGGACGCCATCTCAGCCTCTCCAATGTGTTCGAGGCCGTGGGCGCCTGCAAGGCCGGCAAGATTTCCGAAAAGGAATTGACCGACTATGAAGAGTGCGCCTGCCCCGGCTGCGGCTCCTGCTCGGGCATGTTCACGGCCAACAGCATGAACTGCCTCACCGAAGCCATCGGCATGGGCCTGCCCGGCAACGGCACGATCCCTGCCGTGGCGGGCGCGCGCATGCGCCTCGCCAAGGAGGCGGGCATGCAGATCATGAAGATTCTGGAAAAGAACCTGCTACCGCGCGACATCATGACGACGGAAGCCTTCTCCAACGCGCTTCGCGTGGACATGGCCCTGGGTTGCTCCACCAACAGCGTCCTTCACCTGTGCGCCATTGCGCACGAGGCAGGCGTGCCCATGCCCCTCTCGCGCATCAACGAAGTCAGCGCCTGCACCCCCAATCTGTGCCGGTTGAACCCCGCCGGCCCGCACCACATCCAGGATCTCTATCTTGCCGGCGGCATCCAGGCGGTGATGAAGGAACTGGCTTCGGCCAAATTGCTGAACACCCAGCTTCCCACGGTGACGTGCCAAACCGTTGGACAAAACCTCAAGGGCGTGGCCAACCGCAATCCCGAGGTGCTCCGGACGGTCAAGAATGCCTACAGCCCCACGGGTGGAATTGCGATTCTCAAGGGCAACCTCGCGCCGCGCGGAGCCGTGGTCAAGCGTTCGGCCGTTGCACCGGAAATGCTGGTGAAGACATGCCAAGCTCAGGTGTTTGATAGCGAAGAACAGGCCATTGCCGCCATCTATGCCCGCAAGATCAAGCCAGGGGACGTGGTCGTCATCCGCTATGAAGGCCCCAAGGGAGGCCCCGGCATGCGCGAAATGCTTTCGCCCACCTCGGCCCTAGCGGGCATGGGGCTGGACAAGGAAGTGGCGCTCATCACCGATGGCCGTTTCAGTGGCGCCACTCGCGGCTCGGCCATTGGCCATGTCTCGCCCGAGGCGGCCGATGGAGGGCCCATCGCGCTGGTGAAAACCGGCGATAAAATCGCCATCGACATTCCGGCGGGCACGATCGAGCTGCGGGTTTCCCAAAAGGAACTCAAGGCGCGCGCAGCCAAATTGAAGCCCTTCAAATTCCGCGCCAAGAGCGGCTGGCTGTCGCGCTATCAGCGCCTGGTCGGTCCCGCCGACATCGGCGCCGTGATGCAATAGCGGAAATCCAGGCTCCACCAGGCGGCGCGTTCCCGCGCCGCCTGTTTTTTTTGCTCCGACCGCTTGCACTCCGGAGCGGGGCTGGCCTATACTGGGGCCAAGGCCGGGAACACCATGCATTATCTGGATGAAAGCCATATCTTCACTTTCCTGATTCAGGTGTTTGTGCTGCTGCTGTGCGCGCGCGGCCTCGGAGAATTATTCCGCCGTTGGAAACAACCCGCCCTGACTGCCGAGCTGCTGGTGGGCATCGTGCTGGGCCCCACACTTCTGGGACGCTTTGCCCCCGGCCTGCATGCCGCCCTGTTTCCGCCGGATGCCCTCCAGCAGGCCATGCTCGAAACCATCGCCTGGATGGGCGTCCTCTTCCTCCTGCTCGATACGGGCCTCGAAATCGATTTTTCCATTGCCTGGCGGCAGCGCGGCAGCGCGCTGGCCATTGCCCTCACGGATATCGTCGTTCCCATGATCGTGGCGTTTATCCCGGTGATGTTCCTGCCCGACCACTTTCTCACCGATCCCTCGCGCCGCATCCTCTTTGGGTTGTTCATGGCCACGGTGATGACCATCAGCGCCATGCCTGTTGCCGCCCGCTGCCTGCACGACCTGAACCTGCTCAAGACGGATCTGGGCTTCCTGACCATGTCGGCGCTGGCCGTGAACGACATCATTGGCTGGGTTCTCTTCGCCATCATCCTGGGTCTCTTCACCCAAGCATCTGTCGCCATCGGATCGATCCTGCTGATCTTCGCGGGGACCCTCGGGTTTTCCATCCTTGCCCTCACCCTTGGCCGCCCGTTTTCGGCTCGCATTTTCGACGCCATGAAAGCCCGCCAGTTTCCCGAGCCGGCCAGTTCGCTGACCGTTACGCTCCTCCTTGGCCTGCTGTTCGGGGCCATCACTCAGAAACTCGGCGTACACGCGCTCTTCGGCTTTTTCCTTGCGGGCATCGTGGCAGGCGAGGCCAAGAGCCTCTCCGAAGACACCCGCCGCGTGATTGCACAGATGGTCTATTCGCTCTTTGTGCCGCTGTTCTTTGCCAACATCGGCCTCAAAATCGATTTCATCGCCAACTTCCACGGGGGACTGGTCACGCTGATTTGTCTGGTTGGCATCGCCGGGCGCTATCTCGGCGCCTGGTTCGGCGTCACGCTGGCTCGGGTTCCGCGGGTGAATCGCCACCTGATTTCCATTGCCCACACCCCCGGTGGCATGATGGAGATCGTGGTGGCTCTGCTGGCCCTGGAAGCGGGCCTGATCACCCAGCCCGTATTCGTGGCCATCGTCTTCAGCGCCGTGTTTTCCTCCGTCCTCATGGGGCCGTGGATGTCGAAGGCCCTGGCCCGCCGCCGCCAGGTCTCGCCCGTGCAGTTCCTCGATGAGAAAGCCATCGTGACGCGCCTTCCCGACGAAGGCCGCACCGAGGCCATCCGACTGCTGGCCTCCAAGGTGGAATCCCTTGTTTCTCCCCACACGGGTCCGGACATTGCCCGGCGGGCGCTTCAACGCGAAAAGGAGTTCGGCACCGGCATCGGCGAAGGCATCGCCATTCCCCACGTCCGCCTCGACCACTTGCGGAACCCCATCCTGGCCTACGGACACTCCCCCGAAGGACTGGACTGGGATGCCCCCGATGCCTCCCCGGTTCACCACGTGTTTTTCCTCGTCAGCGCCACCGGCGCCGAGGACCTCCACGTGCAGATCCTGGCGCAGATCGCCAAAGCCATGGCCAGGCCCGAGAATCGCGCCCGGCTCTCCGATCCGCCGAGCACTCATGAGCTCTTTGAAAGCCTGAAATCCATCCTGGGCAGCCCGGCTAAGTAAAACCTCCCGGTTTCCCCGCCCCCTTGGTTCCGATTTTTCCGTACGTTTCAATGGCGGATTGACACCGTCGCTGCGGCGGCCTACCATGGCACCTGGTTGGTGTTTCTGGTTGCCTCGATCGGAGTTGTTTTCAATAACAAGCAAACAAGGAGTGGAGAGTCGAATGAATGCATCCCGTCGTCTCGCTGGTGTTCTGTGCGCCACGTGTTGCGCTTCCGTCCTGCAAGCCTCTGCCGTGGATTGGGAATTCTATGGCATTGCGAAGGTCAAAACCTTCTATGAATTCAATCAGGCCGCCGACGGCAAAACCTTTGCCGACGGCGACGATCAGGATGCCGATTTCGATATGGGTCTTCAGGCCAACAGCCGCGTCGGAGCCAAGGTCAAGGTCAACGATTCGCTCTCCGGCGTTGCAGAACTGGGAATCTCCGACAGCTCGGTAACCACCCGCCACCTGTATGGCACATGGAAGTACGATGGAGGAGCTTTCACCATCGGCCAGACCCGTACACCTATCGGCCGTCAGGACAGCTTGCGCGTCTGGGGCGATGATGCCGGCCTGCAGGCCTTTGGCGAACCGTATCTGGGCCGCCGCCCCCTGCTCCAGCTCGAAACGCACGGTTTCAAGCTGGCCTTGGTCAAGCCCCACAGCATCACGAACATCTATGCCAACACCAATGCCACGAGCGAGGTCGACAACCTTCTCCCGCGCGTGGAGGCGTCCTACCAGCAGACCATGGGCATCGCCAGCATCGACGTGTTTGGCGGATTCCACACCTATGAAATTTCTTCCGCCGCCGAGAATTTCGACGTGCAATCCGGACTGGCCGGCGCCGGTTTCTGGATCAAGCCCGATCCCGCCTATGTCCGCGCCATCGGCTACTATTCCCGCAATGCCCGCCAGTTTGGCCAATATCTCTCGCCCCAGCCGGCCACCTTCGGCTCCGCCAAGATCGTGGACGATGAAGTCGTGAACAACGATTTGTTCGCGGGCGCCGTGTTCGGCGGCTACAAGTTCAGCGATAAGATCTCGGCGGAAATCGGATATGGATACACGCAGAGCGAAGACGACGCCGATGACGCCGAAACCGTCAAGTGGCAGTGCTATTATGCCCAGGTGGATTACAAGATCGCCAAAGGCATCAGTGTCACGCCGGAATTCGGCATCATGGAAGACATCGACAGCAACAAGTCCACGACCTATGTCGGCGCCCGCTGGCAGGCCAGTTTCTAACCGGGACTACGTGAAAATGAAGAATCCAAGAAGTTCCCTGCCCCTGTGGACAACCGGATGGTTGAAAACATTCGTTTTGGGCCTCGCAGCAAGCCTGCTCCTCGTCGGCGGGGCCATGGCACAAGGCGATGAGGAAAATATCCAGACGGACCAAGTCATGGCGATCGTGGGCTTGGCGGCGGATGAAATGGCGAAAGATGCACCGGCCGTTCTGGCCAAGATTCTCGCCAGCCAGGCTCCGTTCGTGAATCCGGACAATCCCGCGTTGTACGTCTTCGTGTATGACACGGACGTGAACATGCTGGCCCATCCCAACGCAAGCCTGGTGGGCCGCAACTACAAGGGAAAGCCCGATGTGAAGGGCAAGAACTTCCGCGATGAAATCGTGGAAGGTGCCAAGGCGAACGGCACGGGATGGGTGGATTACGCCTATCAGAAGCCCGGCGCCCCGGGCATTTTCGACAAGACCGCCTACTACAGGCTTGTCAAGGGCAGCGATGGCAAGGAGTACGTTGTCGTCAGCGGCAAGTACAAAGACAAGTAGTCGCCGTCTCCCGGGGACAAGCCGCTGGTCCATCCGCGCGCTTGTCCCCTTTGTTATCACCCTGTTCCGGACCATCCCATGAAACTTACCATTCGCAAACGTCTTTGGGGAACCGCCGCCGCCATGATCCTGGGCTTGCTCCTGCTGGGCATTCTCGGGTACCGCCTGTCCAGCCGCCAGGAATCC
Source organism: uncultured Verrucomicrobiota bacterium (assembly GCA_964397035.1). Lineage (GTDB taxonomy): Bacteria > Verrucomicrobiota > Kiritimatiellia > CAIQIC01 > Lenti-01 > Lenti-01. The sequence goes on along the minus strand of CAYNHA010000243.1, from coordinate 5,917 downwards.
GCCCTGGAATCCAGCGGGAATCAATATGGCAGTCTCTCCACCCTTTTCCGGGCCAATGTCCTGTTCCAACGTGTCATCGAAAATTATCAGCACGCCATTGTCCAGGTCATGCTCGGAGAGCCCACCGAGGCCATCCTCGAGGGAATGGAAGCCGACCTGAATGCCTTTGCCGAAATCGACATCGGTTTGGACAGCGAAACCAAGCAGCGCCTTCTGGCCTTTGTTCGCGACGGCATGACCATGATCGAAGCCATGAACTCCTACGGCGCCGCGGAGAAAATCGCGGCCCCCGGAAATCCAGTTCTCGAATTGCGCCGATGGATGGATAAGCATGTCGAAAACGAAAGCCAGTCCGCCCGTGCAGCCGCCGAGCTCATTTTCCGGGATGTTCAATCCATCCGCACATACGCCTTGGTGGCCTTCATTCTCATTGTGGCCGTCATCCTCGCCTTTTCGATGGCCAGCACGCTGGGGATTCTCCGCCCTCTGGCCTCCATCACCCAGGCCCTGAAGGCGGTGGCCGAGGGCGACACGTCGGTCACCGTTGCCTATGATGTCGACGACGAAATTGGGCACATGGCCGCCGCCTGCCGCGACATGATTCGGTCCAATGGGGATTTCGCCTCCAAGGTTTCGGGATTCGCCTCCGGCGATTGGACCCAAACGGTCACCCCCCGCTCTGGTCTCGACCAGTTGGGCATCGCCATGCAGACCATGGTGAAGCAAGTGGGAGATGCCCTGAGCCAGGTCCGCACCGCCGTGAACGAAGTCACCAGCGGAACCAGTCAAATCGCCGATGCGTCGCAAAGCCTGAGCCAAGGAGCAACGGAAACAGCGGCCAGCCTGGAGGAGATCAGCGCTTCGGCCACGGAAATCGGCCAGCAGGCCTGTCACAATGCCGAGACCGCCACCCAGGCCAATGCATTGGCAACCAGCGCCAAGACCGCGGCCGAAACCGGCTCCCAGCGGATGCAGGGACTCAATGCCTCCATGGCGGCCATCACCGATTCCAGCGCCCAGATCGCCAAAATCATCAAGACCATCGACGACATCGCCTTCCAAACGAACATCCTGGCCCTGAACGCAGCGGTGGAAGCCGCGCGCGCCGGTCGCCACGGCAAGGGCTTTGCCGTCGTGGCCGAGGAGGTCCGCAGCCTGGCAGCGCGCAGCGCCAAGGCCGCGCGGGAAACGGCGGACCTGATCGAGGGCTCCAAAACCCGCGTGGACGAAGGCAACCGCATGGCCAGGGAAACCGCGGAAGCCCTGGCCGAGATTGTCGGCGGCATTGTCAAGGTCGGCGACCTGGTCGGCGAAATGGCCGCCGCCTCCAACGAGCAGGCGCAGGGCATCGCGCAGATCAGCCAGGGACTGGGCCAGATTGATCAGGTGACGCAGCAGAACACGGCCACGGCCGAGGAAACGGCCGCCGCCGCCGAAGAACTATCCGGTCAAGCCGATGAACTGCGCGGCTTGATTTCCCGGTTCAAGCTCAAAGGCCAAGGCGCCCCCACGCAAGACGGCGAAATCTCAACGCGCCCCAATCCAAACCGGCATCCAACGAGGTAATCATTTCCCTCGAAGACAAGGAGTTTGGTCGGAACTGATCAAACCACCGACAATTTTGTAGTTCTGCTCCATTTATGTATCACCGCATCTTGTTGCCTTGTTTCGGGTTGCATAGTCATTTTTTCTGCTTTTCCGTTGCTCATTTTCGCTTTTGGAGCATAATCGCTTCTTTTAACAGAAACATCTAGGAATCCGACTATGAAGTTGCAAGCAAAGATCGTGTGCGCTGTGCTGGGAGTGTCCCTGCCCCCGTTTTTGGCCATGATATGGGTCCTTCTTGCAAAAGCCAGTTCGGGGCTGGAAGCCGAGGCCTTTTCCAAGCTGGAAGCCACTCGCGACAACAAGCAGGCCGCCGTGGAACGCTACTTCACGGACATTCAACACCAGATCCTGAGCTTTTCGGAAGACCGGATGATCGTGGATGCCATGAAGGAACTCCCCGAACTGTTTCGATCCTTTCGAAAGGAAAACGGGATCACCGACGAGCAGCTCAACGGCATGACCGCGGCCTTGAAGACGTATTACGAAAACGATTTCGCCCAACAGTATGCCAGGAAGAATGAAGGGGCGCCCTCCCCGCTGAATTCCGTTGTGGAAAACTTGCCGCCGGATTCCAAGGCGTTGCAATACCACTTCATCAAGGACAATCCCCATCCGCTCGGCAGCAAGGAGAATTTGGATCGTCATCCCCGCGATGTCTCCGGCTACGGGAAATGGCATGAACGGGTTCATCCCGTCATCCGAAACTATCTCCGCCTCTTCGGCTATTACGATATTTTCCTGGCCGATATCCAGTCCGGCACGATCCTGTATACGGTTTTCAAGGAACTCGATTTTACCACCAGCCTGACCACCGGGCCCTATGCCGACACCAATTTCGGCGAGGACTTCCGGACAGCTGCCGCATTCTCCCGCGGCGATCAATTCGCCCTTGTGGATTACCGCCAATATGCTCCAAGCTACGAAGATCCTGCCAGTTTCATCGCCTCCCCCATTTTCGATGGCGATCGGAAAATCGGCGTGGCGATGTTCCAAATGCCGATTGCCCGCCTCAATGAGATCATGGGCGAGCGGGCCGGTCTGGGCAAATCGGGAGAAAGCTATATCGTGGGCCCCGATTTTCTGATGCGCTCCGACAGCTTTCTGGATCCAGACCACCGCAGCGTTGTCGCCAGTTTCCATCACCCCGAAACTGGAAAAATCGACACGGAAGCCGTCCGCGCCGCCCTGTCTGGGAAAACAGGCGTAAGCATTCTCAACAGCTATCACGGCGAAAAGGTCCTGGCCGCCTACTGCCCCATCCAGGTGGGTGGATTCACATGGGCCCTGGTGACCGAAATCAAGCGAAACGAAGCCCTCGCCGCCACCACCCGCATGGGTTTTCTGGCCGGCATGATTGCCCTGCTGGGCATGGGGCTCATCGTTTCCGGCGGCATGTGGGTTGCCCGGTCCATCCAGCGCCCGGTTCTGGAAGTGCACAAAGCCCTGGGCGCCTTGTCACAGGGAGATGTTTCCGTGAACGTGGAGCACTCCTCCAAGGATGAAATTGGCGGAATGGCCGAGGCATGCCGCAACATGGTCCTTCGCAACAGGGAGATGGCCGAATCCGTTTCCCATTTGGCAGGCGGAGATTGGACGGAAATCGTCCAGGTCAAATCCCAGAACGATCTGCTCGGCCACTCGCTCAACAGCATGATTACCCAGGTGAGCGATACCTTGTCGAGGGTTCGTGCCGCTGTCCACGAACTCAACTCCGGCACCAGCCAAATCGCCGATGCTTCGCAAAGCCTGAGCCAAGGTGCGACAGAAACCGCCGCCAGCCTGGAGGAGATCAGCGCTTCGGCGGCGGAAATCGGCCAGCAGGCCCGCCACAATGCCGATACCGCCATGCAGGCCAATGCATTGGCAACCAGCGCCAAGACCGCGGCCGAAACCGGCTCCCAGCGGATGCAGGGACTCAATGCCTCCATGGCGGCCATCACTGATTCCAGCTCCCAGATCGCCAAGATCATCAAGACCATTGACGATATCGCCTTCCAAACGAACATCCTGGCCCTGAACGCGGCGGTGGAAGCCGCGCGTGCCGGTCGCCACGGCAAGGGCTTTGCCGTCGTGGCCGAGGAGGTCCGCAGCCTGGCGGCGCGCAGCGCCAAGGCCGCGCGGGAAACGGCGGACCTGATCGAGGGCTCCAAAACCCGCGTGGTCGAAGGCAACCGCATGGCCAGGGAAACCGCAGAAGCCCTGGCCGAGATTGTGGACGGCAGTGTCAAGGTCGGCGACCTGGTCGGCGAAATGGCCGCCGCCTCCAACGAGCAGGCGCAGGGCATCGCAGAGATCAGCCAAGGACTGGGCCAGATTGACCAGGTGACGCAGCAGAACACGGCCACGGCCGAGGAAACGGCCGCCGCCGCCGAAGAACTATCCGGTCAAGCCGATGAACTGCGCGCACGGATTGCCCAGTTCAAGCTGAAGGAAGGCAGCTTGGCGTCCTCCCAATCCCTCGCCCCTCAGCTCCCGGCCCCCATGCCTCAAACGTAAATATCCACCGCGCCTTTTTCGATCTGATCGAGGGACGCGGCGGTTTTTGCCCGCAGCGAATCGCTGGGAATGTCCGCCAGCATGTTTGCGATCAGCTCGTTGCCAATGGATCGGGTTTCCGGAGTGGCATAATTCACGAGATATTCCTTGAAGCTGGTCAGGGCATTGGGCAGGCAATATTGCTTGATGAGTCCCGGCTTCGCGAGATCCATGAAGTCGTGGCCCGTGCGCCCCAGCCGGTAGCACCCTGTGCAAAACGACGGAATGTGGCCCATCGTCGCAATGTCGCGGATGACTTCCTCCAGCGAGCGATGGTCGCCCAGCGAAAACTGCTCCGCGGAATCGCTTTCGGAATACCCACCCGGATTGGTCCTCGATCCGGCCGAGATCTGGGAAATGCCCAGGGAAAGCGCCTCGTGCCGCATGGCGGCATCTTCGCGCGTCGACAGGATCATTCCGGTGTACGGCACCGTGATGCGCAGGATGGAAATGATCTTGCGGAAATCGCGGTCATTCACCGGATGAGGTGGATGGACAGACAGGTCCGAACCAGTCGCCGGTTCCAGGCGTGGAATCGATATGGTGTGTACACCTGTGCCGAAGCGCTCCTCCAAGTGCCGGATGTGCTGGAGAAGCGCCATGATTTCAAATCGGTAATCTTCCAGCCCAAACAGGATGCCCACACCCACATCGTCAATTCCCGCCTCCATCGCCCGGTCCATGGCCGTCAAGTGGTAGAGATAGTTCGCCTTCGGCCCCGACGGGTGCATCGTCTTGTAAGTGTCCGCATGATAGGTCTCCTGGAACAATTGATAGGTTCCAATGCGGGCGGCCTTGAGCGTCCGGTAGCCCTCCACGGGCAAGGCCGCAATATTCACATTCACGCGCCGGATTTCGCCTTTTCCCATTTTGACGCCATAAATGGTTTCCAGGGCCGCCACCGTATAGTCGAGGGCGTTTTTCCCCAGCCCCTCCCCCGACACCAGCAGCACCCGTTTCTGACCTTGCTGGACCAGGGCCTGCACCTCGCGCCGCACTTCATCCAGGGTGAGCGTGCGCCGGGGAATCGTGGTGTTGGATTTCTTGAAGGCACAATAGAGGCAGTCATTGTTGCACAGGTTGGAAACATACAACGGCGCAAACAACACCAGGCGGCGCCCGTAGATTTCCTCCTTGATGAACTTGGCTGTCTCCGCGATGCGGGCAAGCTGGCCGGAATCCTCCACCATGAGGAGGCGTTCCGCCTCCGCAAAGGAAATGCCCTTCAAGCCGCGCGCATGCGCCAGGATATCGTCCAGTTCCTTCTCATCCGGCGGCATCGTGTTTTTGAGATAATCGTAAATTCCAGCATGATCAATGAAGCCTGCTTCCATCTGAACCTCCAAGCCCTTCGCGGTGCCACAAGCGCCAATCTACTCCCCCCCCTTCCAAAGCGCAATTTCCTTGAACAAAGGCGATTCCATACGGGAAAGGCGTTTGATGCACTTGCGCTGAAAAAAAGGTTGAACCTCGCCGCCATTTTGGCATAGTCCCCGCATTGTTCGGGCGATTAGCTCAGTTGGTTAGAGCGCTTCCTTGACATGGAAGAGGTCACAGATTCGAGTTCTGTATCGCCCACCACTTAAAACCCCAGAAAATAAGGCGTTTTTGCTCGTTTTCTGGGTTTTTTGTTGCCCTCTTCTCACCTGTCCACTTTGCCTCATTTTGCCAATTTATGCCCTTTTATTGAGGTTTTTATGTCAACCGGATGTCAACCGAAGAATTTACACGCCCGCTTGGGCGGGATGAAGGTTTTCGCGATTTATGGCTGTTT
>CAYNHA010000242.1:0-11281 GCA_964397035.1 uncultured Verrucomicrobiota bacterium | reverse complement strand
TCGCACCCGCATCACTTGCCGCCCCCTTCCCGAGCTATCACTTATAATTATAAGTGATAGCTCCGCCGGATCCAAGAAACCGGCCCACCCAGCAGGCTCCACTCGCTTCTAGAACTTGCTCAGTTCGTCGTCATCCAGAGGAATCACTTCTTCCGGATGTGCCACGTTGGACGGCTCCTTCGATGCCAACGGCTTGGGAGCCGCTTTCGCCGCCGGCTTGTTCGCCGCCGGACGATCTTGCGCCCGCCTCTGGCCTCCCACCATGACCATCAATTCCGCCACCATCGTGTCGAGTTCCTGAGCCTGCCCCGACAGCTCCTCGGAAGCGGCCGCGCTTTCCTCGGCGTTAGCGGCGTTCCGCTGCACCACCTTGTCCATCTCCGCCACGCCCGTGTTGACCTGCTCGATGCCCTGCGCCTGCTCCTTCGAGGCCGCCGCAATTTCGCTGACCAGCGTCGCCACCTTGCCCGAACTCTCTTCGATCCCCACAAACGTCTTGGTCAGGTTCTCCACCATCGCCACGCTCGTGTCGGCATTCTTCTGCGAGGTCTCGATCAGCTCCGACGTGGTCCTGGCCGCCTCCGCCGCCCGCCGCGCCAGATTGCGCACTTCTTCGGCCACCACCGCAAAGCCCTTGCCCGCTTCGCCCGCGCGTGCGGCTTCCACCGCCGCATTCAGCGCCAGCAGGTTCGTCTGAAACGCGATTTCATCGATGGTCTTGATGATCTTCGCCGTCTCCCGCGCCGAATTCTTGATGAGCTCGATGGCGCCCGAAACCTGGCCCACCGCTTTCGCTCCTTCGCCCACCACCTTCTTGGTTGCGCCCATCAGGACATCGGCCTTGCCCGCGTTGTCCGCGTTCTGGCGCGTCATCGAGGCCATCTCCTCCAGCGCCGCGCTGCTTTCCTCCAGGCTCGATGCCTGCTCGCTGGCCCCCTCCGCCAGTTGCTGATTGGAGCTGGAGACCTCCCCCAGCGCCCCCACCATCTGTTCCGAGCTGGCGGTGAGGCGCCGAATGACTTGCGCCAACGTCCGGACGATCTGCCGCACAATCCACCCCGCCACCACAAGCGCCAAGCCAAACATGGCCCCGGCCCAACACAATCCGATCCGTCCGGCCCGAATCATCCGGATGTCCAGGGCCGCGGACTGCTTCTTCGCCTCCTCCCCCTGGGCCGCCATGGATTCCATCTGCCGCGTAATTCGATCTTCCATCTGCCCCGTCATCCGGTCGATCGTTGCGCGCATCTGCTCGAACGCCTTCCGGCTTTGGACCGATTCCGCCTGCTGCGCAGCCATGCGATCCAGGTTCGCCGAGGTGATCGCAGCCACTTGGCCGACCTGTTCCTCCCACTGGCCCAGCAACTTCAAGAACTGCTGGTATTCGGCACGCATCGCCTCGTTGAATACCGCCGATGCCTTTTCCGCGCGCTCCTTGGCCTGGCCGATTTCCTTCAACTGGACTTTCACCTGGGACTCGAAACGCTCCCGATCCGTCTCCTCGGAATATTCCATCAACGCCACCAAGGCCTGGTAGGCATCGCGATCTGCGTTCAACAGCAATTCAATGGCGCCATACAGTTCGATCCTTCGCGCCATCCCTTCTTCCCCCTTCTGCAATCCCATTTCCGCTTCCACCAGCCCCACCACCTCGTCCAGCTTCTGCCGGAATTCACCGAACGTCTTCTGGCTGTCCTCTACGATGGCCTGGCGACGGGTCAATTCCTTCGCCAGCTCCTGCGATGCCTCCACCACGGCATCCGAAGCCTCTTTCCATTGACCGTATTGCCCTTCAAACACGGACAAGGCCTCCTTCCCGTCCGCATCGAAAAAGGCCGAAGCCTTTCCAATGCGCTGGGTCACCTGCCCCAATTCCGTGGCGTGGGTGACCACCAGCGCCCCCGCCCTCTGCTCATCCCGGACGCCCAGCGCCTGCATTTCCGCCAAGTAGCCCTGGTAGGCATCGCGATCCGCGTTCAAAATAAACTCGATGCTGTTGTTCAGATCGTTCATCTGGGGAACGTCCACGGCAACAATCGGCATCAACCGTTGCCCCACCGTCTCGTTCACCCGCCGGGAGATATCTCGCAACACCCAGGAATTGGCCACCGCGATCGCCAACAATCCCGAAAGCGGAATGGAAACCACAGCCAGAACTTTTCCTTTGATTGTCATGGTCCGTCCTCCTTCTCTTTCCGTTGCTTGAATCCACCATCCCGTCCGGCGCTTGCGCGAACCAGGCGGATATTCCGGATCCACTTGCCATTCTTTCCTTGGTTGACCTCTCTCTGACCCGTGCCAATCTACCTCGAAAACGGCTTGCCCGCCAGATCGACCCCAAACGGGCAAGCCGTGCTCAGCCCCCCCCGGAGCCGGTTCCGGCTCCGGGGGGAACAAGGCTCCTAGAACTTGCTCAACTCGTCATCATCCAGCGGAATCACTTCCTCCGGATGAGTCGCTTTGGATGGCGCCGCCTTCGAAGCCAACTGCTTGGGCGCCGCCTTTGCCGCCGGCTTATGCGCCGTCGGAGCGTGGCTCGCCAATGCCGCATGGGCCTGATGCGTGGCCTGCCGGGCCACCGGCCGCCCTGCACGGACCGCCGGCTGAGAGGCATCCGCATGGCCACCCACAATCGCCATCAAGTCTCCGACCATCACCTTCAGCTCTTCGGCCTGGCCCGAAAGCTCTTCGGAGGCGCTGGCGCTTTCCTCGGCGTTGGCTGCGTTCTGCTGCACCACCTTGTCCATTTCCGCCACGCCTGTGTTCACCTGCTCGATGCCCTGCGCCTGCTCCTTCGAGGCCGCCGCAATCTCGCTGACCAGCGTTCCCACCTTGCCCGAGCTCTCTTCGATCCCCACAAATGTCTTGGTCAGATTTTCCACCATCGTCACGCTGGTGTCGGCGTTCTTCTGCGAGGTCTCGATCAGCTCCGACGTCGTCTTGGCCGCGTCCGCCGCCCGCCGCGCCAGGTTGCGCACTTCTTCGGCCACCACCGCGAAGCCCTTGCCCGCTTCACCCGCACGAGCCGCCTCCACCGCCGCGTTCAGCGCCAGCAGATTGGTCTGGAAAGCGATTTCATCGATGGTCTTGATGATCTTCGCCGTTTCCCTCGCCGAATTCTTGATCAGCTCGATGGCGCCCGAAACCTGGCTCACCGCCTTCGCTCCTTCGCCCACCACCTTCTTGGTCGTGCCCATCAGGACATCCGCCTTGCCGGCGTTGTCCGCATTCTGGCGTGTCATCGAGGCCATCTCCTCCAGCGCCGCGCTGCTTTCCTCCAGGCTCGACGCCTGTTCGCTCGCGCCCTGCGCCAACTGCTGGCTGGCCGCCGACACCTGGCCCGAGGCCGCTGTCACCTGCTCGCTACCCGCCGAAAGGCCCTGGATCACTCTCGAAATCGGGCCCACGATCGAACGCGTGATGAAAATGGCCAGCACCACACCCAGCGCCAGCGCAATGGCCAAGCCCAGCAGCATCACATTCGATGCCGTTCCCAAGGCGGAAGCCGCATTCCCCGCACCGGCATTCACTGTCTTCATGCCAAACTCGGCCGTCTTTTGAGCCTGCTCCAACACAATCGCCGCCACCGCACCGCGCTTGGTCCCCACCTCGACGTTATGGTTCCAAACCCGAAGCAGTTCGACCAGCGAGTTCTTGTACGCTTGGCCGCTATCCCGAATGGCCTGCAATTGAACGCGATTCTCCGCCTGCCGTACAATCGGATCCAACTGCTTGGCCACTTCCTCGATTTTGTCGAAGTTGGGCATAGCCGCTTCAATCACCTTGGGGTCGCGTCGCGCCTGCGACTGCCAGTTCGCAATCCGAGCCGCATTGCCCAGATCGATCATGGTGTTGATCAACGTGACCTTTTCGGCACGCTCTTTCAACTTGGCGGCATCGGCCCCTTCGGCGATTTCCTTTTTCAGCGTTTCCTCCTGGTCCTTCAGGAATTTCTCCGCCGCGCCCATGTATTCCTGAGCCACTTTGGCCAATTTGCCACGCTCGACATTCAACGCATCCAACAAGCGAACCGTCTCTTCCGCCAATTCCTCGTATTCTTTGGCCTTCTTCTGCGCCTCGGTGGCGGCATCGGCCAATTCGGGAATATCCTGGTCCCGAGCCAGCTTCAAGGCGTCTTCCAGGTACTTCATCACCTCGCCCAGATTCTTCAGTCCGCGCTCCTTATAGGCCACTTCTTCCGTGAATGCATAACCTCGGAACTCGTACATCGTGCTCAGCGAGAACCGCTCCACGTTGTTCGCCACCGCCACGGCGGGAACATTCGAATTCACCATTTCCCTGGCGATGTCGCGGACCTTCCACATGTTGTAGACCGCCAATCCGCCCAATACGCAGGCAATGAGAATCAGCGCGCCAAACCCGGAACCAATTTTTGCAGACAACTTCATGGCATATTCCTTTGGTGTTCGTTAATAAATCAACCCACGGCGGCCACTTCGGCCAAATCGGAAGAGGAAAGAACCTTGTCGACATCCAGCAGGGTCACCACCCGGTCGCCCACCTTGCCCATGCCCAGAATGAACGTGGTGTCCACCGCTCCCCCAAATTCCGGCGGGGGTTCGATGCTGCCCCCCGCCACATCCAGCACCTCGGACACCTCATCCACGATGATGCCCATCACCACCGTTCCGCTTCCCCGTCGAACCGTCACGACAATGATGCAGGTCTTGTCCGTGCCCTCCCTCCGTTCCATTTCGAATTTCAGCCGCAGATCCACCACTGGAATCACCTTCCCGCGCAGGTTGATCACCCCGCGCACAAAGGCCGGTGTCCGGGGCACCCGCGTAATGTCCATCATCTTGATGATTTCCTGAACCTTCAGGATTTCGAGGCCGAATTCCTCGACATCCAGCTTGAAAGTCAGGTACTTGCCGGCCAAGGCCGTCAGGGCCTTTCGCTCGGTGGAACGGTCTTCATGTGCGTTCATGGGGATTCCTTCGTTTTCGTTTCCTCTTCATATCGTGCGCAGGTCCGGTTCACCGCGGAAACCAGCTCGTCCGGGTGAAAGGGCTTGTTCAAAATGGTCACGTGCCCGCGACGCCGCAGTTCGGCCTCCACCCCGGCCGAGCCATAGGCGGTAATCACCACCACCGGGAGCATTCGCCCAAGTCCATCCAGCTCGCAGATCAGGTCTTCCCCGTTTTTCCCCGGCATGTTCAGATCCGTCACCAGCAAATCCACCCTCCCGCGCTCCTCCGACGTCATGGACGCCAGCACCGCCAGCAAACTGTCCGCGTTTTCCGCCACTTTCACGCGATGCCCCGCCCGCTTGAGCGTCAACTCCAGCGAAAACCGCGTGTGGGGGTCGTCTTCCGCCAGCAACAGAAAATATGAGGCTCCCGTCCTCGACGGGTTTCGGGCCGGAATCGACATCCCCCCCTGCGCCATGCACTCAATATGGTGCTGCAGCCATTCCGACAACTTCGAGGGAGCCATCGACTGCAAGGCGTCGACTTTTTCGGCAAAGGACAATCCATCCATCTCGTGCAACGGACAATTTGCCCGGCGTTCTTTTTGCGGACACTCCACAAGCAGCCCCAGGGCGTACACCAGCGGATTCTGAGCCAAGCAACGAACCACATTGCTCTCGATGGAATGCTCGCCTGAAGGTAGATCTGTCATTGTATTTCCACGAATATGGATCTCATCCACAGATTCAAGTGCAGGAATCGGGCCAGCTCTTCCCTTACCCCCATATTTTTCCATGATCCGCAATCTCCCCCCATATTCCATCATTCCCCCATTCCACCCATCTTCCATCCCCACCCATTCTCCTCATAACCAAAGTTATGGAAGATAACGAAAGCTATATTCCTTTTCTCCCTCCACTGTCCGCGTGATTGCCTCGAACGCTCCTTCCGAAAGGGGGCGCCGTACGCTCTGTTGCGCGCCGTTTTCGAGATCTTGGCTTGCAAATCGGGCTTGCAGGCGTCATCGTCTGGGGCGTTGAAGCCTTCTGCATCGTGGAACCATCAGGGTGGAAAATCAAATGCAACGAATGGCGCATTGCCGTGGAAACTTTTTCATGCGGATTGGGCTTTGCTTGGGCTGGTTGCTTTGCGGGTTGAGCCTGGCCCACCCCCCAGCGGCGCGCGCGCAGGAGGGAGAATCATCTCCAAACACCACGCCGGAAGAAATTCGCCGGGAGCTGGCCGACCGGATTCGCCTGGATCCTTCCAGCGAGGAACTCAATCTCGCCTACGGCTTGCAATGCCTATCCATGGAGAGCTATTCCCATGCGGCTTTGGCGTTCGAGCGCATTCTGATCATGAACCCCGCCAACGACCGGGCACGGATCGAACTGGCCCGCGCTTGCTACCTGCTTGGACAGATGGACGAATCGCGCGCGCAATTCGAACGGGTGCTGGCCGGATCTCCGCCGCCGGCCGTCCGCCAACGGATCGAGGAGTATCTGGAAGCCATTGGCCGTTGCCAATCGAAGTGGAGGTTCACCGGACGAATCGAGAGCGGCGCACAATACGACGGCAACGTCAACTATGGTCCCGCATCGCAGATCATTGGCATCGCGCCCATTTCGATTGGAACACTTTGGCTGGACCAGCTCCAGCTTGCGCCGGAAAGCGAGCCCAAGAGCGCCTGGGGGGGATATGCCGCGGGCACGCTGCTGTGGAGCTACCAGCCGCGGCTCGGCCATCCTCTTTCCTTCAGCGGATATGGACGCATGGAAGGCAACAGCCTGGATGACGCGTCCGAATACAATCTGTCCACGGTTCAGGCGTGCGGAGGACCCCGCCTGCAATGGGGCGCCCAGGCCCTTGACATGCCGGTCCACGTCGAATATCTGGTCCGCGGTGGCAATTCCCTCGCAACCGTTGCGGGCCTGACGCCAGGCTACTATCGGCAAGTCGCGCCCAAGCTGGGAATGTCCCTGACAGCCAATTTCGACTACCGCGATTACGCGGAATCATCCGAGCGCGACGGATTTTTCGGGGCGTTCGGCGTCCAGGCCACTCTGGGCGTCGGCGCACGCGCCCAGTTCATGGGCGGCGCACGGGTCATCCGCGAATCTCCCGAGTCGGGCATATGGCGAAACACGGGCTGGGAAGTGTTCACAGGAGTCCTGCTGACCCCCCTGGACCGGCTGAGCTGCTATGGCAATGCCACTTTTCGAAAGAGCGAATACGATGATCGCGAATCCATGTCCCCGAACGACCGGCGCGACGAGCAAGGGTCTTTTGTGGTCGGGGCCGCCTGGCGGTTTACGGAAAGCTGGGGGATGAACCTGAATGTTCAATACACAACCAGCCAGTCCACGTTCGATCTCTACGAATACGACCGGCTCAACACCAAATGGGGCATCAGCTATGACTACTAGCCGGATCACCGCTTCCCGGCGGCTAATCGCCAGCCTCCTTGGGCTATATTTCCTGCTGCCAGGCGCGGCGATTTCGCTTGGACTGACCGAAGCCGGCCAAATCATCGCGCTTTCGGGACGCGTGGTGGCCACGGACGCCAACCAAGCGGAACGCGTGTTGGCGATTCGTTCGCCCGTCTACGTGGGCGACCACATCCAGACCAAGCCGGGCGGGCGCGCTCAGGTTTTTCTTCTCGACGACACGACCATTTCCCTTGGAGAGGAAAGCTACATGGTGATCGACGAATACGTCTATGCCGGGAAGCCCCAGGAAGATTCGTCCTCCATGCGATTCCTCCGGGGGGTGATCCGCAACGTGACCGGCCGCATCACGGCAGCCAATCCGTCGCGGTTCCACGTCAAAACCGGCAAGGCGGTCATCGGTGTCCGCGGGTGCGACATTTTGTTCGATATCCAGCCGGACGCCGAAAAAATCCACGTTCTCGAACTTCCTCCTGGACGGCAGATCACCGTGGATGCGGAGTACCATCCCCAAGGCCAACCCGATCGGGTCATCAAGAAGAGTTTTGAAATCAAGCAGGCCGGATACACCGTGCTCCTGCTCGATTCCGGAGAAGCCCGCCAGACCCCCACCTCGGCAGGAGACATTCGTGGATTGATGCGGCTACTGGATGGCGCACCACAGCCCGCTCCGGCGTCATCATCCGTTGGGGAGGAACCCAGCCGCGCCGATGTCGCTCCGCCTCCTCCGCCACCGCCGGTCAGCGCATCGCCATTGCCAGGCGGCGCCGCCGAAGAACCCGCCGTGGCGCTGGAGGGAATCAGCCCGATCGGCGTGGCAACAACGCAGGACACCGGAACCGAAGACATCGTCGTCGACCGTCCATGGGTCCAGTCCGAGGAAGAACTGGTTGTCCCCGACCCGCAACCCACGCCTCCTCCGTCCCCGCCCAAACCTGAACCAACCCCGGAACCCATTGTCGTTCCGGATCCGCAGCCCGATCCCGCGCCGGGACCCGTCGTCGAGAATCTGGTTCAGAAACCCGTTGCGTCCGGAATGAACTGGAACTGGGGCGTCTGGGGAACCGAGGTCACCCACAAGCCCCAGGCCATGTATCTCAATGCCCATCTTCTTCCGCCAGCGACGGTCGACCATTGGGTCTCGGGAGTCGTTCAATACAACCTGCAAGGGGTGGGCCGGGCCGGAGCCATCGTCTTCGAGGATCGCAAGCCGAACCTCTATATCGAGGGCAACGTCACGTTCCATCTCACACTGGGAAATGGACTGTCGACATGGAATGGCCTGTACTCGTTGGGAAACAGCGGAGGCGACTCGCTCTCCTTTACCGCCGGGGGAACCATTCACGCGGACCACGTCCTGCATGGACAGGCCCAGAACGACTATGCTCTGGTGATCGATGGAAGGACGTTCTGCCACGACACATTGGTCGGGAACAGCGTGAACGGAAATCTGCTCGGCAACCCGAATCCGGTTGCGCCCGTCACCGGGGCGGCGGGACGACTTCAATTTGACCATGGCCCGGCCGGTCCGAAAATCGACGGGGTATACGGCGTCGATTTCACTCCTTGACGATTCGGCATGAGCCGCCATTCCCCAACCGACGCTCCGCGCATTCGGAATTGGCCGATTCCCTTCGCCGGCGTGGCGATTTTAGCGGTCTTCTGCGCACTGTCCATCTACGAACCGCGATTTGTGAAGGCCATTGCCTTGCAAACCTACGACATGCTTCTGGCCGCCAACGCCGTTCCCCCCGCAAGCGGGAAAGTCGTGCTGGTGGATATCGACGACGAAAGCATCCGGAAGATTGGCCAATGGCCCTGGTCGCGGCACCTCGTTGCACGGCTGGCCGATCGCCTGTGGGATGCGCAGGCCGCCGCCCTGGTTTTCGACGTGGGGTTTTCGGAACCCGATCGCCTCTCTCCCGCCAATGCCTTTGCGTTCTGGGACAAGAGCCTGCCCGGGCAGAATCTCGCGCCCGTTCACCGGGAGTCGCTGCCGGATTTCGACGAAATGTTCGCCCAGGCCCTCGCCCGCGGGCCTTCCGTGCTGGGTTTTTACGTCAATCCATCCGATGTGCCGCTTGCCCAGGTTCCGGACGACTCCCAGATCCCCTGGCGGGGAACCTATTTCGAGAAAGGCCACGGCCGCTCGTTTCTACCTCAGGGCGCCGCCATTCCCAACCCTCCCATTGCGCCCTTGCGGGAACAGGCCCGCCTGGGCTGCTTCAATGCCACGCCCGATCAGGACAACATCGTCCGTCGGGGCCCGCTTGTTTTTGCGGTGGGCCCCGAACGGATTTTTCCTTCGCTTGCGATGGAAGCCTTCCGCCTGCACGAAGGAGATCCACCGCTGGGCATCCAGTACGATTCCGAAGGCGTTGCCGGAGTGGCAAGCCTTCAGGTGGGGCCGCGCACCATTCCCACGGACGCCAACGCCCGCCTGATCATCAACTTCCGCAGCTCCCGGTTTCCGGCCGTCTCCGCCGCACAGGTTCTGGAGAATGGCTTCGACCCGAAATTCGCGCGCGGAAAAATCGTGATTGTCGGTTCCTCCGCTGTGGGGCTGTTCGACATCTACTCCACTCCCGTCCATCGCGAAATTCCAGGGGCGGAAATCCAGGCCACGATCATCGATAACCTCCTGGCGGGGGACATGCTGGTGGAGCCACGCTGGCTGTATTTCGCGGATTTGGCCACTCTCGTGTTCGGCGGACTGCTCCTGATTGTCGCGGTATCCCGAACCCGTGCGTTGCTTTCCACGTTGCTGCTTGCACTAGCCACGAGCATTCCGGTCGGCCTGAGCGTGTATCTCCTTCGCGCCCACCACTGGATCTACCTGCCAAGCAACATCGTTCTCGGTTGGGCCTGCACCGTGCTGGGTGCGATTCTGGTGAAGTACTGGCAGAAGGAGATCCTGGCGGATTTCGATGCCCGGCTGCGGGCGGTGAACCGTCAGCTCAGTCAGGAAATCGAAGTTCGCGCGGCCGCGGAGCGGGAAGCCCAGGACGCCCGCGCGGCGGCCTTGCGCGCGACAGCCGCCAAAAGCGAATTTCTCGCGAACATGTCCCATGAAATCCGAACGCCGATGAATGCGGTGATCGGCATGTGCGATCTGGCCCTGCGGGCCGCCACCCTTGAAAAACAGCGGGATTGCCTCGGCAAAATCGGCCATTCGGCCCGTTCGCTCCTTCGCATCATCAACGACATCCTCGATTTTTCGAAACTGGAAGCCGGCAAGCTGGCCATCGACAGCGTGGAGTTTGACTTGCAGGGGGAAATCGATGAATTGGCCGACCTGCTTGGACCTCAAGCCCACCGGAAAAACCTGGAGCTGGTTTTCGACTGCGCCGGGGATGTTCCCCGCGCCTTGATTGGCGATCCCTTGCGGGTGCGCCAGGTGCTGATCAACCTGGTCGCCAACGCAATCAAATTCACCGAAAAAGGCAGCGTCGTCCTTCGCGTGGAACAAGCCGCCGTGGAACAGGATGCTTCCTCGTCGGAATATCGGCTGGATTTTTCCGTGCGGGACACGGGCATCGGCCTGAGCGTGGAGCAGCGCGAGCGCCTATTCCAGGCTTTCCAGCAGGCCGACACCTCGACGACAAGAAAATACGGTGGCACGGGCCTGGGTTTGGCCATTTCCCAAACGCTGGTCCATCTGATGGGCGGAAACATCGAAATCACCAGCGAGGAAGGCATCGGCAGCACCTTTCGCTTTTCCCTCGCCTTTCGGCGCCAACCGCCGGAAAAGGAAGCCACTTTCGTACAGCCCGGGGATTGGCCGGGAAAGACCGTGCTCCTCGTGGGCGACGCCTCCGTCACAAGGACCGCAGTGGAACGGATGTGCCGGACGCTGAAGCTGAACCCCCAACCGGCAACCGCTCCTCTGGCCGCGGAATGCCT
>CAYNHA010000241.1:0-5070 GCA_964397035.1 uncultured Verrucomicrobiota bacterium | reverse complement strand
CGGGTGTTTTGGAAGGACAGGAATCTCGTTTATCTCGGCTGCAACGAGGCCTTCGCGCAGGATGCCGGCTTGGCCGACCCCAAGGAACTCATCGGGAAAGACGATTTCCAAATGACCTGGCGCGAGCAGGCGGAATTGTACCGCGCCGACGACCGCCAGGTCATGGCGAGCGGCCTGTCCAAGTTGTTCATCGAAGAGCCCCAGACGACTCCCGACGGGAAAACCAGATTGCTTCTCACCAGCAAGATTCCCCTGCGCAACGACCGGGGCGAAATCACGGGCGTGCTGGGGACGTATCTGGATGTCACCGAGCGCCAGCAGGCGGCGGAGGCCCTGCGGGAAAGCAAGGAACGCTACGACCAGTTGGCCGAGCAGAGCCGGACCATTGCCTGGGAGCTGGATTCAACAGGCTGCTACACCTATGTGAGCCACGTGGCGGAGCAGGTGCTGGGATACCGGCCTGAAGAGATGGTGGGGCGGATGCACTTCTACGATCTGTTCCCGGAGGAAGGGCGGGAGGAATTCAAAAGACTCGCCTTCGAGGCCGGACGCCGCAACGAGCGCTTCACGAACTTCCTGAATCCGGCGCTGACAAAGGACGGGCGCCTGCTTTGGCTTTCCAGCAACGGCATTCCGCTGCTGGATGCCGCCGGGAAGTTGCGGGGATTCCGGGGCAGCGACACCGACGTCACCGCCCGCAAGCAGATGGAGGAAGGGCTGAAAACCAGCCGCCGCCTGCTGGCGGAGGCCATGGATCTGGCCCATCTGGTGAACTGGGAATACGATGTCGGCACCGGGCTGTTCACCTTCGACGACCGGTTCTATGCGTTGTACGGCACCACCGCCAAGATCGAGGGCGGCTACCAGATGACGGCCGAACAGTATGCCAAGAAATTCGTCCATCCCGAGGACCAGCATGTCGTCGCGATGGAATTGGCAAAATCCATCCGGGCCTCCAGCCCGACCTACACCTCCCAGGTGGATCACCGGATGATCCGCCGGGACGGGGCGGTTCGGCACATCGTGGTGCGCTCGAAGATCGAGAAGGATGAAAGCGGCAAAACGGTCAAGACGTTCGGGGTGAACCAGGACATCACCGAGCGCAAGCGGGCCGAAGAAGAACGCCGGAAAATGGCCGTCCGCCTGCGGGAACTGGCCCAGCATCTGCAAACCGTCCGCGAAGAGGAAAGCCGCCGCCTGTCGGTGTGGCTGCACGACGAAGTGGGCCAGATGCTGACCCGCGCCCGCATGGATGTCATGCTGCTGGAGGCGGTGCCGGGGAATGCCGGGGGCGAAGCGGCCGCCACCTTGTCCAGCCTGAAGCGCACGCTGGATGACACGGTGGGAATGATCCAGAACATCTGCATGGATTTGCGCCCGGCCATGCTGGACGACTTCGGGCTGGTGGCCACGCTGGAATGGTACATCCACGAGAGCGAGAAGCGCCTGAAGATTCCCATCCAGTTCGAGGTCGACCATGTGCCGGAATCGCTGGACGACGAAATCTCCGTCGCCATCTACCGGATGACCCGGGAATGCCTGACCAATATTGCCCGCCATGCCCGTGCCACCGAGGTCGGCATCCGGTTCTTCGGGGATGGACACTGGCTCTCGCTGGTGGTTCGCGACAACGGGTGCGGCATGGCGCCCGGCGTGGCGGAAAGTCCCACCTCGTTCGGGCTGAGCCAGCTTCGCGAACGGGCCAGCACGCTCGGTGGATTCGCCCAGGTCGAAAGCAAGCCGGGGCAGGGGACCACCGTGAGGATCGCCCTGCCCGCCTACCGCGCCGAGAACCACGGAGGGCGCCCATGATCCGGGTGTTGATTGTGGATGACCATGCCATCGTGCGCGAAGGACTGGGCAATGTTCTCTCCGCCGAAAAGGGCCTGGTCGTGGCGGCCCAGGCGGCCTCCGGGGCCGAAGCCCTCCAGCGGATGGCCGACACCCCGGTGGACGTGGTCCTGCTCGACATGACCATGCCCGGAATGAACGGCATCGAGACGCTGAAGCAAATCAAGCTGGACCATCCCCGCCTGCCGGTGCTGATGCTCAGCATGCATCCGGAGGCGCAATACGCGGTACGGTGCATCAAGGCCGGTGCCGCCGGCTATCTGACCAAAGCCTGCGAAAAGAAAGCCCTGCTGGAAGCCGTCCGCTGCGTGGCTGCGGGAGGGCAGTACCTCACTCCGGCCGTCAGCGGCTGCCTCTGCCGGGAAGTCCAGCAGCCGGGGAGCGCAGAAGCCTCCCACCAGCAGTTGTCCGACCGGGAGTTCGAAGTCTTCAAGCAGATTGCCGAAGGGCGCTCCCTGGCCGAGATGGCCAAGCGCATGAACCTGAGCCCCAAAACCGTCAGCACCTACCGGGCGCGGATTCTGGACAAGATGGGTTTGGCCGGCAACGCGGAAATCATGCGTTACGCTTTCGAGCAGGGACTGGCCCCGAAATAAAAGCCCCGCCCTTGCCGGGCCGCCACATCAGTTTTCCACGGTGTGGAAAACCTCTTTCCGGGGTAGCCGCTCAGGCGACCCAGAGCAGGAAACGTTCAAGGGCGTAGGCCAGCAGGGCGGTGACGGGGATCGTCAGGATCCAGGTCCAGAGCATGTTGCCGACGATGCCCCATTTGACGGCGCTGAGGCGTTTGGTGGCGCCCACGCCCATGATGGCGGAGGAGATGACATGCGTGGTGGAAAGCGGGATGCCCCAATGGCTGCCCAACTGGATGATCGTGGCCGCGGTGGCTTCGGCGGCAAACCCGTGGATGGGCTGGAGGCGGACCATCTTGTGGCCGAGGGTCCGGATGATCCGCCAACCGCCCATGGTGGTTCCGGCCGCCATGGTGAGGGCGCAGAGGAGCTTGATCCAGAAGGCGACCTTGAATTCCGGGGTGTGCAGGAAGGCCAGCGCCGGCGGCAGGTGGTCGAAGTGGCCGCTCTGGGTTCCGCTGAACAGAATGAGCGCAAGGATGCCCATGGTTTTCTGGGCATCGTTGGTGCCATGGCTGAAGCCCATGAATGCCGCGCTGGCGATTTGCAGCTTGCCGAAGATGCGGTTGATGAGCTGCGGGCGGAGGCGGTGGAGCAGGATGAACAAGATCGTCATGAACAGGAAGCCGACGAGGATGCCGAGGGCCGGCGAAGTGAACATCGGGGCCACGACCTTGGGCCACAGACCCTCGAGTTTCCCCGATGTGGGATTGTGCGCGATCCAGTGGATCACCGACCAGTTCCCGTGCGCGGAGGCGAGGGTGGCCCCGCAGAGTCCGCCGATCAGCGCATGGCTCGAACTGGAGGGCAGGCCGAGCCACCACGTGAGCAGGTTCCAGAGCACGGCGCTCAACAAGGCGCAGAAGATGGTTTGGGGCGTGACGAAGGCGGTGTCGACGAGTCCCTTGCCGATGGTTGTGGCCACGGAGACGCCCGCCATGGCGCCGAGCAGGTTGGCGACGGCGGCCAGCGCGATGGCCTGCCGCGGGGTCAGCACCTTGGTGGAGACGCTGGTGGCGATGGCATTGGCCGTGTCGTGGAAGCCATTGATGAACTCGAAGGCCACCGCGATCAGGAGGGCGAGGAGGATCAAGGTCATGGGCGAGGGGGCCTCACGAATATTTCAGGACGATCTGGAAGACGATGTTGCCGGCGTCGCGGCATCGGTCCACCCCTTTTTCGAGCGTATTGTACAGGTCGAGGATGACGATCACCCGCAGGGCGTCGTGCCGGCCGCTATACAATTCGTGGGTCATGGACATCATCAGACGGTCCGCTTCGGATTCCAGGCGGTGGAGGCGGTCGTTCAACGCCTTCATGGTTTCCAGCTTGGCGTGCTGGCGGAGGTTCTTCACCATTTCCACCACCGTTTCCACGGCCTGGGTCAGGAGGGTGAGTTGCTGGTCGAACTCGGGGTTGCCCATGCGGGGGCGGCACAGCAGGAATTTCTCGCCGAACTTTTCGATGAATTTGGGGATTTTGTAGAGCGCGAAGGAAAGCGCCTCGATGTCTTCGCGTTCAAAGGGGGTGACGAAGGTCCGGCACAGTTCCTGGGAGATTTGCTCGGTGATCCGTTTTTCGTTCCGGCGCGTCTGGATCAAGGCGTCGATGGTCGACGGTTCCCCGGTCTGGCGCAGGAGGTTGGCCAGATGCTGGACGCTGGTGTGGGCTTCGGCCGCGCTGGCTTCCAGCAGGGCGAAGAACTTGTCATCATGACCCATCAGCTTGCGGAAGAATTTGATCATGGGGCCGCAGGCTAGCAGAAACCGGGCGGGAGGCAAGTCAAAAGTAAAACGTTTTTCTCTCGGAAATCTGCGAAAATACTGCGAAAGACCGCCGGCTGGGTCGTTTCCGCCCGCGTGTGGGAAAGCCATGAGGTTGCCCAACAGCCGCCGTCCACACCCTGAACCGTAGAAAGGGCCAGCCCGGTATGGACAACGATCTTCGGCCCTTCAATCATGTATTGACGGAAACTATAATACATGTATTGTATCTGTAAACATATGAGCGGCAGGGCGGACATCGGAAAGTGGGCGGAGGATTTCAGTGGCGTATTCACGCTGGGGGATTTGCGCGCATTGTACGGGGAGTTGAGCGAGGTTGGGGTCTATAAGAAACTGGAACGGATGATCGTCCGCGGGGAACTGCTGAAAGTGAAGCGGGGACTGTATGCGCTGCCGTCGGCATCCCTGGCGGCCATCAGCACACGCATCGATCCGGCGGCCTACGTTTCGCTGGGCTCGGCATTGAGCCGTCACCTGCGGATCGGATCGGTCCCGGCCCGCCGGCTGCAGGCGGTCAAGGTCGGCGTTCCGCGCACCTACTCCTGCGCACTGGGGACGATCGAGCACCTGAGCCTTTCGCCCCGGCTGTTTTTCGGTTTTGCCGATGAAAAGGGGAATCGGATGGCGACGCCGGAAAAGGCGTGGCTGGATGCCTGCTACTATGCCTACAAGGGGCGGACGTTCTCGTTCGACCTGGACACCGACGTGGACCGGGCGGGCTTGGACGAGGCCCTGCTTTACAAGTATCTGGCCGCGTACGATCCGCGTTTCCGCGCCACCTATGAACGCATCTGGAGAAAAAC
>CAYNHA010000240.1:0-22111 GCA_964397035.1 uncultured Verrucomicrobiota bacterium | reverse complement strand
GCTTCCAGGATTGCGGATCACGCCCACCACCTATCCCGATAAAACCGGCCAGCCCCTCCGCGGCCTCCATTTCGCCGTCACCAATCCACGCGCCTATCGTCCGGCCGCCGCCGCCTTCTCCCTGATCACGGCGCTGGAACGACATCTCGGCGACCGCCTGTGGAATTTTCCCGGCAGCCGCCCTGCTTTCTATGCCCAACTCTGGGGCACGAGAACCCCCGCCCCCCCTTGGCCGGCGTTCACCCCGCCCGCCCTCTACCCCCCTCCGCCGTAGACACCGTCCCGCCAACACTCCCCCCCCCCCCGACTATCACTTATAATTATAAGTGATAGTCCCGGTTTTCCACACAATGGAAAACTTTTTCGCGATTGGGCTTCGGGCCACGTTTGGCCCTCGTTCCGAAGCGGAACTTGCCTTCGGCAATCCGTGCGCGGGACGCGCGCTTTCCACACAATGGAAAAAATGTTTCCACACGATGGAAAACTTTTCCACCGGTGGAAAATTCCGGGCGCCTTTTGCGAAGGCGGATTCCGTGCGGTAGGCTTCCGGCATGAAATTCGGAACCCTTATCATCGCCGGCCTCGCGGCATGCGCCGCGCCAGGCTCACCCGGAGAAGCCATGAATGCTCCCGCCCAAACGGAAACCGCCACCCTGGCCGGCGGTTGTTTCTGGTGCATCGAAGAAATCTTCCGCCAGCAACCCGGTGTGATTCAGGTGCGCTCGGGATACATCGGCGGGAGGGTTCCCCATCCCACGTACCAGCAGGTGTGCGAAGGCGACACGGGACATGCCGAGGCCGTGGAGGTCACGTTTGATCCGCAACAGGTTTCCTATGGCCAGTTGCTCGACGTGTTTTGGACCGCCCACGATCCCACCCAGCTCAACCGCCAGGGCGCCGATGTGGGCACGCAGTACCGCTCCGCCATTTTCATCCATTCCAAGGCGCAGCAGGCCGCCGCCCAAGCCTCCCTGCTCGCCGAAGACCAGTCCGGGCGCCATGCGCGGAAAATCGCCACGGTCATCGAGCCCGCCACGGAATTCTTCCCCGCCGAGGACTACCACCAGGAATACTACCGCAACAACAAACGCGCCCCCTACTGCCAAGCCGTCATCCGTCCGAAACTGAAAAAGCTGGGACTGGAAAACTAGCCCCGGTCCGGCCGGCCTATTTTGACCCCGCCAGCAGGGCTTCCAGTTGCTGGCGCTCGGCAGGCGTGGGATTGCCATTCTTCAAAATCCACCTCATGGAATCCCGGCGGTAGGATTCGTCCACCATCGGGTCGCGCTGCGCAGCCAAGAGCTGGATCAAGGCACGGCGGTCCTGTTCGGCCTGCGCTTGCATGCCAAAGAACTCCGGCAACTGGCTGCAAAAAGAAAAACGCAGCATCAGGATTTCGGTGGATTCCGGATGGGCCTCCACAAGCCCCTGAAAACGCGCCAAGCCCGCCTGGGTGCGGCGAACCTTGTGCCATGGGAGGGAACTGTGCTTGCCAGTCAGCCCTTCCAGCGCGGCGCGATAGGCCAAAAAGATGGGCGGCCATTCCGACTCATCGCGCGGCAAACGCTGATCGAGCAACGCGACCAACGCGGTGGTCTCCGCACCCGATTCCGGCGCGGTTTCAAATCCCACCCGCACCTGGGCCAACAAGTTGGAATCGGCCCCCCGATAGGCATCCGCTCCCCATGCTGCGACGGGAAATAGACAGCAGACCACAAGCCAGCCAAGCGTGCGCATATCCACCCTCCTATGCGTTGCGCTCGACGCTGTAGACGAACAGTTCCTGAAACGCCTCGCGGGCGGCCTGGGCACACGATCCCGCCTGCGGAGGAAGGCTGACGATCCGATCCGATGCCTCCATCGCAAAACATTTCATGTATTCCCGAACCTTTTCCCGGGCCCCGCTCTTTTCCATCGCCTCTCGAACCTGCCGCAAGCCGGCCTCGCCGGGTTCAGGACATCCGAAAATGGATTCCAGTTTCAACCGCTGGTCCGGATCCACCATCTGGAACAAAAAGTGCCGCAGCAGCGTCTTCTTGTCTTCCCGGACATCGGAATCCGCCCGCTTGCCCGATTTCGACGAATCACCGAAAATCCCCAATTCGTCATCCTTGAGCTGGAAGACAACGCCCAGATTTTCGCCCGCCTGGTCCAGCGCCTCCAGATGCGCGGGACTTCCATTCGCCAGCATGGCTCCCACCACCAGCGGCAGCGAAAAGGTGTAGCGCCCCGTCTTGTACCGGTAGACCCGCAGGATTTGCGCCGGATCGGGATTGGCCCCCATCCCCCCCGCACCATTGCGCACGTCTTCCATCTGCGCAATCCCCACCCAGCACAGTTCCTGCGCCGAAAACGCCGCCACCTTCCGGGCCTGCTCCTGCAGATGCGGCGCCACCGGCAAGGCGGCAAGCGTGTGAAATCCAAGGAAAAAAGCCACGTCGCCCGCGCACACGCCGAGCGACACCCCGTGATGCGCCGGATCGTTCGCATGGACCCGCTCGGCGTCGTGCTCGTACTGGGTATGAACGGTTGTGCCCCCGCGCCGCATCGTGTCGCGATCCATGATGTCATCGTGGATCAACAGGCCGGCCTGCAAAAATTCCATGGCCGCCCCGGCCCGGTCCAGCACGCGTTTCATGGCCTCGTCAGGGGCCTCGGCACTACACAGCTCGTAGCCCAGGCGCACCAGAATGCCACGAATCATCTTGCCCGCGTCGATATAGGATTCCAGCCGCTCCGCCAGTTGCGTCCCCAGCGGGCTGATCGCCCCGAGGCGGGGAGCCTCCTCCTTCAAAATCACGTGACAGGCTTCCACGATGCCGGGACGGGAATTTATGAAATATTCAAGCATGCGCGGATGTTACCTCACAAATGGAACTCATGCCACACTCCTTGCAAGGCGGCAAAAAACAGCGCCTGCAAGACCACATAGAGGACGGAAAGCCACCCCGCCGCCCCCGGGGTTTCACACCGCGCTCTGCGCAAGCACGGATGCACGATCGCCAGCAGCGCCGCCAATCCAAACCATGCCGCATAGTTCTGCAGGGGGATATCGCCCTGAGTCCACGACCAATAGTCCAGGCGGATCGCAACAGGCTCCATGACGAAATCAAACAGGGTGGCGCCCCCTGCCGAAAGCAAAATCACCAGCGGGCGCCTCCACCGTCCCGCCCCGGCGGGCACCGTCCAGGCCGCAAGATGCATCGCCCCATTCACCACCATGACCCAGTTGAAGGCAATGATCAGCGGAACCCCGCGCCAGGCCCAGCCCAGCGTGGAACCATATGTGTATTCCCCAAAAACAGCCCCCGTGGCCACCCCGACGGCCTCCATCCAAAACGTGAACGCATAGCCTGCCGTCATCCAAAGCACAACCGGCCTTCCACCGGCCGCCACCGCCGGTGCCGCCACCAGAACACCCGTGGACAATAAAAATAACGGCGTCAGCCAGCGCATCCACGACGCCGTGGTCGAAAACAGATGCCCGGCAAAACCCACGGAAAACAGCGCGATCAGCACACAAGCGACGGTCCGGACATATCGCTGCCACGTTTCGGGCAAGCGCGCATTCATCGCTCGTGCCTCTCTGCCAAATCGGCCACCAGGACACCCGACAGCAACGCCAGCGGCATTCCTCCCCCGGGATGTACGCTCCCGCCGGCGAAATAGAGGCCGGGAATCCGCCGAGACCGGTTCGGATGCCGCAAAAAGGCCGACACGGACGAGTGGGAGGCGATGCCATACAAACTGCCAAAGGTCGATCCCGTGTCGCGCTCGATATCGACTGGCGTCAGGATTTTCTCTTCCCGAATCCATGCGTCGATCTCTCCCCCCAGCGACATCGAAAGCCGATGCAGCACGGCCTTCTTGGCCCGTGCAGCCAGCGCCGGCCAGTCCTGCCCCGCCGACCGGGGCGCATTCAGCAATACGAACCAGTTCTCCCCCTCCGCCGGCGCATCTTCCGGCGTGACCTTGCTGGTGATGTTCACGTATACCGTCGGACGCTCCGGCAAATCCAATCGGCGAAAAATAGCATCGAATTCATCCGGGTAGTTGTCGGAAAAGAATATGTTGTGTACCTGCATCCGGGGAAACCGCTTTCCCATTCCCCACAGGAAAACCAGCCCGGACGACGACGCCTCCAGGCGTTCGTAGCGCTGTGCCTCCGGGGCCTGCGGCTCACCCAGAAGGGATCGATAGGTGGCCAGCACATCCGCATTGCTCACCACGATCTCACAGGGCACAAAACGACCTCCCGCCTCCACGCCCCGGCAAGCCCCCTTTTCCACCACAATCCGCTCCACCGGGGTGCCAAACCGGAATTCCACGCCCAGCTCTCGCGCCACCCGTTCCAGCGCGCGCGGCAAGGCAATGATGCCGTTTTTAAGGGCATACCCCCCATAGGCATATTCCACATGGGAGATGATTCGCATCGTGGCCGGCGTTTGAAATGGACTGGATCCGTTGTAGGTCGCATAGCGGTCGAACAACTGCACGGCACGCGGATCCCGGAAGGCGCGCACATTCGCCTCGTGCAGACTCTTGAAGGGAGACAGGCGCGGCGAATTCAAGAGGGCTCTCAACCCCGCCCGCGAGCTGTACGTGGAAGGATCGTGCAGGCTGCGCGTCAAAAACAACTCGCCCGCCCAATTCCACATCTGTGCGCCTTTTTCCAGATAGGCATCCAGCTCGAACGAAGTGGATACACCCGCCCGCTGCAGCTCCGCCGCAAAGCGCTCGCGGTCGGAATAACTGTGAAGTCTCGTTCCATCGGCAAAATCGTAGGCGCACAGCGGTGCCAAGGGAATCGGTTCCAGATAATCCCGCATGTCGCGGCCCAGCCGCTCAAAAAAGGCCGAAAACACGTCTGGCAATGTCAACAAGGAGGGCCCCGTATCAAAACGATACTCCCCGAGTTGCATGGATGCCGCCTTCCCCCCGGAGGCTTCGGCTTTTTCGAAAACCGTCACCCGGTTTCCCGCTTTGGCGAGCAAGGCCGCCGCCGCCAGCCCCCCGATGCCGGCCCCCACAATGGCCACCGTTTTCCTCACGGCCGTCCTCTTCTTCTCTCCACGCCATCCTGCACCCAAACCGCCAAGGCCAGCATGGAAAAACTAAAGAAAAAATCCTCCACGGGAATCGGCCCCACCCGGAACGCCAGGTTCTGCGCGTCATCATAGAGTACGATGGGCAGTCCCGTCAGCACACCGTTGACAATCCCAAACGGCAGATAGGTCAGCCCCATTGCCACCCAGAAATTTTTGGAGCGAATCGTGGCCGGCACACACGCCTCCATGGCCACCAGGGCCAGCCCCACCGACAGGAAAACACTCCCGGTATATCCCAAATCGCGAAACCGCCACGCCAGCACAAGGAAGGCGAACGCCGTCCCCACAACCACCTTGCGAGAAAGGCGCCATGCACTATCCGGGACATAGGATCGCACGCACGCCAAAACAAACAGGCAGGCATAGGGCACGCAGACGAAGAATAGCCACTCCCCCAGCGGGAGGTGGAGAAATCGCCACATTCCCGCATGCTCCGGATTGAATCCCCAGATGCCCCGTGATGCCATCCAGGAGTCCCACACCCCGAAAACCAGCACAACCGCCAGGATGGCGATTGCGACGGAAGGCCATTTTCTCCAGAATGCCACCTTGCGGTCAAACGACAAGGCCAACGGAACCGCCAAAACCAGCAGATTGATTGCCGTGTAAAGGTCCATTCCCTTTCCCTATCCGCGCAATCCATTCCACAACGCTTGCCACACAATCCGGAACTTCGACGGCTTCACTTTGCGGTCAAAGACCACCATCGGGTCCATGGCAATTTGCCGCGCCGTCCATTTGTACATGTCCCCCGCCGTTCTCACCGCCACGCGCGCTCGCCACGGCATGAAGGAATACCCCTTCTCGGCTTCCGCCTGCCATTCGGCGTATTGAGCAACATGTTCTTGGACAAAACGGACCCATGTCTCCGAATGACTCCTTGCCCAGTCCCGATCCGGAAGCCAGTTGTCCGGCACATCCAGACGACGATTCCCTCCCCGCTCGAGCGGCAGGTACCGGCGGCCCAATTCCGTATCCTCGGCCACATCGCGGATGAAATTGATGAACTGCATCGCCCTCCCCAGCATTCGCGCCGCCGGATGCGACTCTTCCGGCAACCGCATGATTTTCGCCATGAACAAGCCAATCACCTCGGCCGAGCCGTAGATGTACTCCAGCACCTCTTCCTCGGTGCGATAATACCGCTTGGACAGATCCGCCTCCATGGAGCCCAGGAATGCATCCGTCCACGCCGGATCGAACGCCAACCGTTTCGACAGGGCGACGAAGTCGTCAATGATCGGATCCTCGGCCGGTGTCCCCACCAACGCCGCACGGTATCGCGCCACAAAACGGGCAAACCCCACCGCATCCTGCGGGGTCGCATCCACCAGGTTGTCGGCCACCCGCACAAAGCCGTAGAGGATGAACACCTCTTCCCGCATCGCGGGAGGGAAAAACAAACTGGAATGGAAGTAGGTGGTGCTTCCCGCCTTGAACACCTGGGTTTTCGCCTGGGATATCATCGTTTCCCCCGTTCCATGTCCTTGCGGATGTTTCCCGCCACCACATCGGCCGCAATCATCACCATCGGGACCCCGATGCCGGGATGCGTGTATTGCCCGGCAAAATAGAGGTTGTTCACCTTTTTGCTGCGCATGGCCGGACGGAACACCGCCGTCTGCATCAAGGTGTGGGAAATCCCAAGGGCCGTTCCCTTCCACGCGTGGTAATCACGGGTGAAGTCCCGATGGCTGAAAATCCGCCGGGTCTCGATATGCGGAGCAATCTCCTCGCCCGTCATCTTCTCGACATGCCGGATCACTTTCTGGGCATAGGCCTCCCGCGTGGCATCGTCATCCGCCAATCCCGCCGCCACCGGAACCAGCACAAACACGTTCTCGCGTCCCGGCGGCGCCATGGCCGGATCGGTCTTCGTGATGCAGGACACGTAAAAGCACGGATCCTCCGGCCATGCGGGCTTCTTGAATATCGTATCGAAATGCCCGTTCCAATCCGGCTGGAAGTACAAATTGTGGTGGGCCAGTTTTTCCAGGTTTTTTTTCAGGCCGAGGTACATCAAGAACATGCTCGGCGCCACCACGCGCCCCTCCCAATACTTCCGGGGATAGCTGGAGTCTTCCGCCGCCAGAAGCTCGGTCTCCACGTGCGCATAGTCCGCATTGGCCAACACCACATCACAAGGTAGCGAGAAATTCTTTCCATCCGCTCCCCGCGCCTCCACACGAACCGCGCGCCCCCGTTCCGTCACGATGCGCGTCGCCTCCGTGCCCAACAAGAACTTCACGCCTTGTTCTTCCGCCAATCGCCGAATTCCCTGGGCCACAGCCGAAAGCCCACCCATGGGATAGAACACCCCTTGCGTCAAATCCACGTGCGACATCAGCGCATACATCGCCGGCGCATCGTTCGGCGACGTCCCCAAAAACACCATGGCATATTCCAGGATTTGGCGCGCCCGGCGATCGCCAAACCGCTTGCGAACAGCCGCGTCCAGCTTTCCCAGCACATTGAGTTTGAGCCCCTCCGTCATCATGCGCCGATTCAGAAAACCAAAAATCGATCGGTAGTCGCGGTACAGAAACTCCCCCACCGCCACCTTGTACTTGTAGGCGGCTTCGTCCAGATAATGCCCCAACTTCGCGCCACCTCCAGACTCCAACCGATCGAACAGGGCCTCCACGCCAGCCCGGTCGGGCGGCACGTCGTGCGCCTCCCCCTCCCCAAAGAAAACGCGATAGGAAGGCGTTAGTTTCTTGAGCGTGTAGTAGTTCTCCGCCTTCTTGCCGAACCCCTCGAAGAAACGCTCAAACACCTCCGGCATCAAATACCACGAGGGTCCCATGTCAAAGGTGTACCCATCCTTCTGCCAAATCCGGGCCCGGCCCCCCGCTTGGTCGTTTCGCTCCACAACCGTCACGTCGAATCCATCCCGCGCCAACCGGGCGGCGGCCGCCATGCCGCCAATGCCGGCGCCCACCACCACCATTTTTTTACCATGTCGTTGCGCACTCATGGAACTCGAACTCCTATGCGATAGGAGCGTTGCGGATCGGCCCCGGAATCGTTGGTCAGAACCAGCACTCCCCCCGTTCCCGGAATATTCGAAACCCCCGGAACAGGCCGCCAAACCGCCTGCAGTAGATTGGTGCAATACTCCAGCCGGTAGGCACGGCCGGCCACCGACTGCACCGCCACCTGCCCCGCCGCAGTCACCCCCGCCGCACGGAATACCGAACGGTTGTCCGTGGGTTCCGTGCCCGCAATCCGCTCCTGGTCATCCGGCAGGCCATCGCCATCGCTATCCACGCGCGACAGGTCCACAGCCACCGGATTCAGCGTCACGGCTCCGAATCCGTAATTGTTGGCCGAGCTCAGCCCCGTCTCGCTCTGCACCGCAGCCGCCAGTACATTGCCCGAAAGATAGCGGTCCGGGGCGCTTTCCCCATCGCTCGCGATCACGCCCGCCACCCACAGGGAAGTGATCGCATGCGCCCCCGCCGCCCCCAGACTGGCCCATGGAATCGCCGCTTCCCACCGGTCGGTCAGCCGGTTCCCGTCGTCATTGTTTCCGGCCACCGCATTCGTGCCCGTTCCATCGTACTGCGCAAGCCGGCTGTTCGCCACCGGCACGAACGACGTCGAAGACAAGTAAAAAATCCCCTGACCGAAATTGTATCCATTGCCCAGATTGAAATTCGGAAAGGTCCCATCGCCCCATTCATCGCCCAGTATAATCGCAAAATCCATCGGCTGGTAGAATGTGATGTTGTGCAGCATGTCCAGTCCGTTGGGCGCGCCATTCTGGTCCCACAGGTGCAGCCGGTTGTCCGCCAAGGTGTTCACGCCCACGAAAACCACCAGCCCGTTGTTGTCCCCCGCCATGTCCACGCCAATGCCCCCAAGATACAGGTTCGCATCATCGTAGTTGAAATAGATTTGCCCGAACCCGCCGAATCCGCATTGATCCCGCGTACCCGCAAACCCACCCTCCAGGTTGAAGTCGAACCGCTCTCCGCCGGCGTTGGGTGAACCGCCCGAGGCGTTGACCACCGGAGCCCCCCGCACCAGCGCCGGACGATATTCCACCACGGCCACATTGCAGGAATCACACCCGTCGCCGATTCCATCCCCATCCGAATCCAGTTGGCCAGGATTGAACGTGTCCGGGCAATTGTCCTCGCCATTCGCCACGCCATCGCCATCGCGGTCTGGATCGCATCCGTCGCCGGCCCGGTCTCCATCCATGTCTTCCTGCCCCGGATTGGAAACGTCGGGGCAGTTGTCGCAGGCGTCTCCCACGCCATCCCGATCCGCATCCGCCTGCAGAGGATTGCTTGTTCCGGGACAGTTGTCCTGCCAGTCATAAAGACCATCTCCATCCGAATCCACCGGATTTTGAAGCGCCTGAATGGCCGCCCGCAAATTCGGAAGCGGTCCGATCAGGTCCGCGCCCGACTGGGGCGTTCCCGTGCTTCGCAGCAGTTGGCGGACCAGGGCGGGCGAAGCCGGATGCCCGTATCGAGCTCGATAGACCTGCTGAATCACCGCGGCGGCCCCCGCCACAATCGGCGAAGCACTGGAGGTTCCCGAAAAATAGGCCGTGAACAGGCGGTTGCTGCCCTCCTCCGAGTAGAGATCCCCGTACCCGGTCGTGAGCACGCCCTGCCCCCAACCCTGCACATCCAGCGTTTTCCCGTAATTCGAAAAACCCAGCCGCGCGCGCGGATTGGGATAACTGGCCGGTGCCCCTGCTCCCACCATCAGGGCGCCGGAGTCGTTCTGCGGCAAAAACGGATGATGCCCCCCGTTGCCGGTCGAATACACCGCATCATCGAGATTCTGGCCGCCGTTTCCTGCCGCCTCCACCACCACCATGCCCTGCCCCACGGCCGTCACGATGGCGTCATAGTACGGCCTGTACCACTCCACCGGCACATACTCGCTTGAGGGACCCATGAGCTGTTGCTCCAGCAGAATCACATCGCCCGTGCCAAACACGTTTGCCGCCGCCAAAACCGCATTGCCCAAGTTATAGTCTTCGTTGGCATAGGCCCCCGCCACGAAAAACGAGGCCCCGTCGGCAATGCCACGCACACCCGCGCCATTGTTCAGCCCGCCCATCTCGCCCAACACCGCCGTGCCATGATCATCCCCATATCCGGCATCCGTCAGGTTGGCCACCAGATGGCTCGCCGCCGGCAAATCCGCATGGTTCAGGTTCCACGCATATTCCACATCGCAGATCCTCACTCCGGCGCCGCTGAAACCGTTCGACCACGCATAGCGGGCATCCACCCCATCCGGAGCCGCATCCACATAGCGCTGCCACACGCCCGAACCGTTGGCCGGATTCAGATAGTCCGGCACCGTTGGCAACGCAAGCACGGGCACGCGATACACCGCCTCAACGGCATCCCATGCCTTCAGAATCGCCTCCGTCTCGTCCAGATTCACGCCCTCCGGAAAACGAATGCGATAGTACGAATTCAAATCCGGCACCGCCTGACCACGGCTGGCCGAAAGGACCGAAGCCGTGCGCCCGCGCATTTGCTCCAGCGCCTTCTCTCCCACGTCCGGAAACGAACGGCTCCACACTCCACCCAATGTCTGCAAACCGGCAAGCGCAGGCTCCGGCCTTCCGGCCGTCATTCCGGTCGGACTTCCGTTCCTCAGGCGAATGCCCAGCCTCTCCTGGAATTTCACCTCCAGCACGCCCGGAACTGTCTGCCCCAGGACCGGGGAACGGGCAACTGCAACGCCGCCCCACACCACCCCCAACACCATTATCCAGAGTATCGGCTTCATGCCCCGCAGTGTCTCAGGCTCCGGGCTTTCCACGCAAGCAAAAGACACCCTCGCAACCGCTTTTGACCAAAGCAGGCGTCCCTCCCGCCTTGACACCTCCCCCATCCCTCCGCTTTACTTTCCGGCCATGAGCGATTCTCCCATCCTAACCATTGGCGCGCCCGGTCTCGACGTCGACCGTCTCGTCGCCAACCTCCAAGCCACCACCGACCGCAAAATGAAGGAAGGCGCCTATGCCGACGCCCGCGTGGCCCGCGCCGAAAAGACCAACCTGGTCCACCTCCGCGGGTCCGACGACTTCATCACATTTTATCTCACGTGCCTCCGCGACGCCGTTTTTGTCGACATTTCCGACTTTGAAATCCGCGAACGCCGCCGTGCCATCGGACCCCTTCTCGTCGCTCTGAAAAAGACCATCTGGAGTCTTCTTAAGTTCTACACCTACCGGCTCTGGTCGCAGCAAAACCAAATCAACGGACTCATCATCACGGCTCTGGAAGGCATGGAAGAACAATCCGCCGCCCGCATCGCCGCCCTCGAAAAGCGAATCGTGGAGCTGGAGCAGAAGGTCGCCGGCCATGGCCGCCCGTGACAGGATCGCCTTCGTCTGCCCCCGCCTCGCCGGCGAGGGCGCGGTAGGCGGCGCCGAAACCCTTCTTAAAAACCTCGCCATCCATGCGGCGGCCCGGGGATTGGACGTCGACTTCCTCACCACCTGCGCCCAAAGCCACTTCACATGGGAAAACACCCTCCCCCCCGGCGTCAAGCACATGGAGGGAATCCATATCCATTTTTTCCCGGTCGACGCCCGCGACACCGGCACCTTCCTGCGCATCCAGCAATCCATCGACCGCGGCCATCCCGTCCCCGAAAGCGATGAACTCCTTTGGCTGCGCAACGGCGTCAATTCCGCCGCCCTGCTTCAGCACCTCGACCAGCACGCCAGCACCTACCGGGCCATTCTCCTCGGCCCCTATCTGTTCGGGCTCACCTATTTCGCCGCCCTCGCCCACCCTTCCCGTTCGCTTCTTGTTCCCTGCCTGCACGACGAGCCCTTTGCCCGGCTCGCCTGCATGAAGCGCCTCTTTTCAGAAACCGCCGGCTGCCTCTTCAACGCTCAGGCCGAGCGCGAACTCGCCCGCGACCTTTTCGATTATCCCGACGCCAAGGCCCGCATCGTCGGCATGGGCCTCGACTCCTTCCAGGCCGACCCCAACGCATTCGCCCAGCGCCACAACCTCGCCACCCCCTACGTCCTCTACTCGGGCCGCCGCGAACCCCTCAAGGGAACGCCTCTCATCTGCGACTACATGCAGACCTTCCGCGAGCGCACCCAGCGCGACGTGAAGGTGGTCTTCACCGGCTCCGGAACCATCGACGCCTCACCCGCCCTCTGGCCTCACATTCTGGATGCCGGGTTTGTCAGCGAATCCGAAAAGCACGAAGCCATGGCCGGCGCCACCGCCTTCCTCCACCCCTCCGTCAACGAAAGCTTCGGCATCGTTCTTCTCGAAGCCTTTCTCGCCGGCACCCCGGGCCTGGTCCATGCCAAGAGCCGCGTCCTTGTCAGCCAATGCCGCGCCGCCAGCGCCGGCCTCTGGTTCCGGCACTATCCCGACTTCGAGAACCAGTTGCTTCACCTTCTCGACCACGCCGAAACCCGCACCGCCCTGGGCCAGAACGGACGTGACTTCGTCACCCGCGAATACGCCTGGCCCGCCATCGAGCGCAAGTTCATCGCCGCCCTCGACGCCCTCGCCCCCTCCCGCTAAACCGCCCCCTCAACGGCCTTCCATCCCCCCGCCCCGTTTTGACTAGTTATTATAATAGATAGGCAAAACTGTTCCACGCAATGGAAACCTATTTCCGTATTTTTCCACACAATGGAAAGGATGTTTCCACACCATGGAAAACCCATTCCACCGGCCACCACCCAGACGAAACGCTTGACCCGGCCCCCTCCCATTTCGTTGACCCCGATGGGCATTCCGCGATACGTTCTCTCCTCCACAACCCCATTTCCCATGAACACCTTTGTCTCCATACTTCCTTTTGCACGCGGATGGTGCGGTCCTCTTTTTCTGGCCGCGTGGCTGGCCTTCCTCCCCTCCGCCCGAGCCCTCACGGTTTCCAACGTGCAGTACAGCGCCTCCGGCGGTGCCTCTCCGCAACTGGGCAACCGCGTGACGGTCAGCGGCATTGCCTCCTATGCCGACCCATCCGGCTACGCGCTGTCGGATACCAATGGCGGCCCCTGGAGCGGGATCTACGTCGCCGATGTTTTCCACCGTCCCAACCTCGGCGACCGCATCAGTCTCCAGGGCCTTGTGCAGGAACCCGGCTCGATGACGGTGCTGACCAACATCGCGAACTATAGCGTCACGGCCTCGAACCAAGCCGTGCCGATCACCACCATCCCCGCCCGGCAAGTCACCAACGAGTCATACGAGGGCGTCCTGGTCCGGATCACCAACATCACCGTACGAAACACCAACTACAACAATGCGCGCCTGTTCTGGCAAGCGGGCGATTCCAGCGGCAACTTCCTTGTCGCCACGCGCGCCCCCTACCGCTACATCTGGCGCACCAATGCCACGCTGACGGCCATCCAGGGTCTCGTGTGGACCAATGCGGCGGTGTCGCCCCGGTTCGATGCCGACTTCGTTGGCCGCCCCGTCTTCGAATATGCCTTGCGCGGCCTGGTCATGACGCCCAACGGCCCGCGCACGAACTGGACGGTGCACGTGCGCGACGACCTCATCGTGACCGTCACCAATGCCGCCATTGCCGGGATCACGAACGTCGCCACCGGCGGAATCATTTTCCCCGGCCTGATCGACGTGCACAACCACCCCGCCTACAATTCCTTTTCCACGCTCATGTTCAACAACTTCCCCTTCGGACACCGCGACGAATGGGGCGAGTTCGACTCCGAATATTCCAACTGGAAAACCGTGCGCAATACACTCCGGGCCCATGCCGCCGTGAGCGATTCCAGCACCGACACCATCACCAAATATGGCGAATGCCTTGAACTCATGGCCGGGTGCATTGCCATCCAGGGGCAAAGCAACAACGACCCCGAACACGCCCACCCCGATGTGATCCTCTACAACGTCGAGCAATTCCCCTCGCGCGTCTATTGCGAAATCTTTCCTTGGCGTCTGACCAATGCGGCGGGCATCGCCGAGCGCAGCAATCTGCTGGCCAAGATCGCCGGTGGCGCCGTCAATGCCTCCATGATCCACCTGTGCGAGGGAACCGACACCACCGCCCGCGCCCAGTTCGCCACCTGGAAAAACTGGGACATGATCAACAAAACCACCACCATCATCCACGGTGCCGCGCTGAACGCCAGCGACTTCGCCCAAATGGCCTCAGTCGGCGCCAAGCTGGTCTGGTCGCCCATGTCCAACATGAAACTCTATGCCGGCACCGCCAACATCCGGGCCGCCAAGGAGACCGGCATCACCATTGGCCTCTCCCCCGACTGGACCCCCAGCGGCTGCTTCAACATTCTCGAAGAGCTCGGCTATGCATGGCACCTGAACACCACCGTCTTTTCCAACACCTTCACGGCGCGCGAAATGTGTGACATGGTCACGATCAACAACGCCAAATGCGCCGGGCTCGAAGACCGCTACGGAAAAATCGCCGCTGGCTACAACGCCGGTCTGGCCGTCATCGAAGGCGACACGGCCAATCCCTACATGGCCCTCATCAACGCCCGCCCCCCGCAGGTGCTGCTGACCATCGTGGACGGCACCCCGCGCTACGGGGATCCGGCGCTCATGTCCGCCCTGGGCGTCTCCGGCGAAAACGTCGATGTCCGAGGCCGCGCCAAGAAATTGAACATCGCCGTGGTCCACCCGTTTCTCGACTACAGCACCCGCACGTTCGCTTCGATGCGGACCAACCTGCAAACCGCCCATTCCACCCTCTCGCCCACCAATGAGCTCGACCGCGAGGAACTTCAATTCCTCAATCTCGCCTTCCTTCAAGGCAACGGCGACGATGTTGCCCCGTTCCGCGCCGACAGCCCCCTCAGCGCCGCCCCCGGCACCGCCGTCTACGATCTGGGAACCAACCTCTCCCTCACCTTCCGCTATCAGGATTTCTGGGACAACAACACCTACATCACCAGTCTGACCCACACCATTTCCATCGTGCCGGCCCGCTACACGAACCTCGTGCTGCAAACCATCGCCACCAACCGCGCCAACACCCCCGCCAACCAAGCCGTGCCTTTCACCGTCGCCTTCCGGGACATGCACACCAACTATCTCTTCGCGTTCGCCACCCGCGACGCCCAAGGCAATGTGCGCACCACCTGCACCACCAACTCGTTCAGGCTGACCCCGCACGCCGGCGGGGACAGCGACCGCGACAACTTGCCGAACGAATGGGAAACCACCTACTTCGGCTCGTTCACCGGTGCGCTTGCAATGGCCGACTTCGATGGCGACGGGCTCAACAACCTGCAGGAATTCATCGCGCTCTCCGTGCCCACCAATTCCCAATCCGGATTCCTCGCGGAGGCCATCCAGGATCCCGTCACGGGGCTCGTGACGATGCAAACGCCATCCCCCACTTCCACCGGACGCGTCTACAACGTGTGGTGGACGTCCAACCTGCTGGGCCAAACCGAGTGGCATTCCCTGGGATTGAATGTGCGGGGTGACGCCAACAGCAACGCCGTCGTCCTGCAATTCACCAACGCTCTCCCGACCGCGATATATCGCATCGGGGTGCAGGTGGCCCCCTGAGCCCCCCCTTCCTTCCCCGCCTCTACTCCGATTTCTGAAGGAGGGATTCCGGCAGCGTCATCCGGATGTCGGAGGCCACCGTGCGGTTGTACCCATAGCGCTTTTTCAGCGCCCGGTCGTTTTCCAGCGGCATGAAGGTGGGGTCCTCTCCCCGCACGATGCGCACCACCATGTTGGCAAACTGGGTTCCGATTTCCTGCCGGTCCGTGGAGCAGGCGATCACCGCCCCGATTTTCTCCATGTTGTACACAAGGGAAAACACGGGAACTTTCCGCCGCACGGAATTCTTGAACAGCGCCGGAAACGTGATGTCCTGCGCCGGATCCTGGAGATGGATCACCGCTTTCGGCGATTGCGACATCAGCGAATCGGTGGCCATCATGATCTCGTTCTGCGAGGTGTAGGGAACGGCAATCGTCTGGATGCTCCGTTCCGCGGCCAGCCGCGCCAGCTCGTCCCGGCGATAGACGGAATCATCGTTGCCCGGATCATAGATGGTGCCGATGGAGGAAATGGGTGGCGAACACTGCGCGATCAGGTCGAGCATTTCCTCGAACGGCGGCACCAGGTACAAGCCGGTCAGTCGGGGCAAATGGTCGTCATCCGACTGCCCCGCCCCCAGGATGAAGGGATTTTGCAGCAGCGTGAAGATTTTGTTCACCGAAGGCGCGCGCTGGATCGCCGTGTAGAGCGTGGGCGACTGGAACGTAATGAGCAAATCGGTCCGGGCATTCACGGCGGCATCCACCAGCATCGTCAGCGTCGCCATGTCGCCCTGGGCCGACCGGATCCGCAGCTTGTAGTCCCGCCCCTCCACCAGCCCGGCGTTCGCAAGCCCCGTCTTCAGGCTCTCTTCGAAGCTCCGCGTGTACGAGTTGTCCAGATATTTGATGAGATCCATGCGAAAGGCCGTATCCTTTTTTCCGCAGGCCGGACCCAACGCCACCAGGGCCGCCATCATCAGGAGGGAATATATCGTTTTCATGCGTCCGATGTAGCGAAACGCAAGCGCCTAGTACAAACAAAATCGAAACCCTGCCGCCACTTTGTCCCGGGGCACCGGTTTGCGAAACGCCCTCCCTTCGGCTATAGTCCCCGGAAATTCAATCCCGAGGTTCACCATGATCCATGCCTATGCCGCTTGTAAGCCCAAAGACGAGCTCCGCCCGTTTGAATACGATCCAGGACCCCTCCGGCCCGACGAGGTCGAGATCGACGTCCAATACTGCGGCATCTGCCACAGCGACCTGAGCATCATCGACAACGAGTGGGGCATGACCCGCTACCCGGTCGTTCCCGGCCACGAAGTGGTGGGCCGCATCGGCCAGCTCGGCGAAAACGTGAAATCGCTCGCCATCGGCCAAACCGTTGGCCTCGGCTGGCACTCGGGATATTGCAACGAATGCAGCTCCTGTCGCTCGGGCGACCACAATTTCTGCAACCACGCGCAGGCCACCATCGTCGGCCACCACGGAGGCTTTGCCGACAGGGTGCGCGCGGCCGCCAACAGCGTGGTACCCATCCCCGACGGCGTGGACCCGGAATCGGCCGGACCGCTCTTCTGCGGCGGCATCACCGTGTTCAATCCGCTGGTTCAGTTCGGCGTGAAGCCCACCGACAAGGTCGCCGTCATCGGCATCGGCGGCCTCGGCCACATGGCCCTCCTCTTCCTGAACGCCTTTGGCTGCGAAGTGACCGCCTTCACCTCCAGCGAAGCCAAGAAGACGGAAGCCCTCACTCTGGGCGCCCACCACACCCTCGACTCGCGCGATCCACACGCCATTCGAGCGGCCGCGGGCACCTTCGATTTCATCCTCTCGACGGTGAACGTCAAGCTGGATTGGAACCTGTACCTGGGCACGCTGAAGCCCCGTGGCCGCCTGCACTTGGTGGGGGCCACCCTGGAACCGCTCGACATCAGCGTGTTCAACCTGATGGCGAACCAGCGCTCGATTTCCGCCTCTCCCGTGGGCAGCCCGGCCACCATCGCCCAGATGCTCGAATTCGCCCGGCTCCATACAATCAAACCTCTCATCGAAAAATTCAGCTTCGACCAGGTCAACGAGGCCATTGCCCGCCTGCGAAGCGGAAACGCCCGCTACCGCGTGGTGCTCTGCCGCACATGAAATTCCACACCCACTTCGAATCCATCCTCCGCTACTGGGAACGCTGCCGCGACCGGGAGGCGGGTGGGTTCCACCATCTGATCGATTCCACGGGAACCGTCCTGCCCAGTCCCAACCGCGTCCTCCTGATTCAGGCGCGGCTGCTCTACAACTACGCGGAAGGCATTCTCGCCGGCCTTTCCTTCTGCCGGGAACCGGCGGATCACCTCTACGCCTATTTGACCGGCTCCCTGCGCACGCCGGACGGCTGGTATACGTCCCTCCTGGATGGCCGCCTGTTCTCGCCCTCGGGTCTCGACACCTACATGAACCTGTTCGTGGTGATCGGCATGGCCCGCTTTGCCCAAGCCACCGGCCGGGCCGACGTGCGCGAAGAAGCCTGGCGTCTCTTCCGGCTCATCGAGGAGAAAACCATTCCGGGCCCCGTTCGCACGGAGGGCGTTCTCGGGTGCTACGGCGAAGGGGAACGCGGCTTTGCGCCCATCGGGAAATACGCCGGCAACAACGTGCTTCACTATCTGGAGGCCATCCTCTGCCTCCGCGATGCCGGCTTGGAATCCCGCCTGGGCGACCGCGTCCGGGAAGTCCGCGAGTTTTTCCTGTCGCGGATTTTCCATCCCGCCGAGCACGTCACGTTCGATGCGTTCCGCGACGGATTCCACGATCCCGACCCAAAGCCCGGTGCCTACGCCTCCATGGCCCACGGCCTGGAATGGTTCGGGTTCTTCCGCGAGTGGCCCGGCGCCGAACTCCCCGAATCCGTCGAGCGCGCGCTGCTGGACAAGGCCCTCCTCCATGCCGTCCAGCCCAACGGATGCTTCGTCGATCAATTCTTCCTGACCGAACGGCAGGCCGCAGGCGGCGCCAGTTTCTGGACCCAGTCCGAGGCCGTCAAAGCCTTCTGTCTGGGCGAGCGACTCTTTGGCGAGCCCTATGGCGACGCCTTCCGGCGCACGGCGGAATTCTATTTTTCGAAGTTTCTGGACCGCGATGGCGGCGTCTTCAGTTCCGTGGACCGCAACGGCGTGGCCACCAGCCGGATGAAGGGACACGCATGGAAGGCGGACTACCATTCCCTGCGCATGTGCGTCGAGGGAAAGAAACATGAAGCCCGCTGATTCCCTTCCGCGCGGCGGAAAATTCCGGTCCGACCTCCAGCTGCTGCGCCGGGCCATGGAATTCATCCGGCCCTATCGCCGCCAGCTCTGCGCGGTCTATCTGCTCTACTTCGTCAACTCGGTGCTGAATCTCCTGCCTGCCGCCAGCCTCGCCTGGTACATGGATGGCGTGGTCCGCGCCGGAACCTTCTCTTTCTTCGGCCACACCTTCGACCTGGCGCCCTTCCTGCCGGATGCCCGGCACAAGCTCCTTTGGTCCGCGGGCTATCTCGCGGCGCTGTTCGCGCTCGTTGTCGCGGCCAATTCCATCGGCGTCTACATGTGGCGGCTGGGCACGCGCGTCTGCCAGCGGATCATGCTGGACGTGAAGCACCGCGTGAACCACCACCTCCACGAATTGCCCGTGGCCTACTTCGACGCCGAACGGACCGGCGCCATCATGACCCGGGCCGTGGGCGACACCGACCAGATGGAGCAAATGATCCGCGACTCGTTTGTCCTCCTCTACGCCTCCACCCACCTCATCACCGTTCCCCTCATCATGATCGGCATGAGCCCGGGCCTTTTCCTCGTCACGCTCCTCCCCCTGCCCATCATCTATTCGGCCGTCCAACGCGTGCGCAAGCATCTCCGCCCCATCTACCACGACATGCGCGAGCAGCAATCCGTCATCGGCGCCACCATCCAGGAAAACATCGCAGGCATCCGCGAAATCAAAGCCTTTGAACGCGAGCCGGCCGCCCAGCGCGACTATCTCCGCACCAATCTCGCCCACGTGCGCCTCGTCCACAAGGCCATGCGCGTGTTCAGCCTGAACCACCAGATCCTCTATGGCACCCGCGATGTCGCCATGCTCCTCATCGGCGTGGGCGGCGGCTCCATGGTCATCCTCGGCTGGGGCAACGTGACCCTCGGCACGGTCCTCGCCTTCCTGCCTCTGCTGGGACGCTTCTTCGACCCCGTGAACCAGCTTGTGGGCTTCTACGACACCATCCAGCGCGGTCTCGCCGCCTCCCAGCGCGTGTTCGATTTCCTGGATCTTCCCCCCGAAGTCAAGGAAACCCCCGAGGCCCGCTCCGTCCGTTTCGAACGCGGCGAAGTTCGCTTTGAACACGTCACGTTTGGCTACCACCCCGGCCGCCCCGCCCTGCGCGATATTTCCTTCACGGCCGCCCCCGGCAGCAAAATCGCCATCGTGGGCTCCACCGGCTCCGGCAAAACCACGCTGGTCTCCCTTCTGCCGCGCTTCTATGAACCCCAGGAAGGCCGCATCCTCATCGATGGCATCCCCATCCGCGACGTCCGCCTGGATTCCCTCCGCCAGGCCATCGGCATCGTCTTCCAGGAAACCTTCCTCTTCCAGGGAACCGTGGCGCAGAACATCGCGTTTGCCCGCCGCCAAATGGATCGCGAAAGCATTCGAAGCGCCGCGCGCTTTGCCAACATCGATGCCTTCATCGAATCCCTACCCGACCAGTACGAGAGCCAGGTGGGCGAGCGCGGCATCAAGCTGTCCGGCGGCCAGCGCCAGCGCCTGTCGATTGCCCGCATGATCCTCAAGGATCCCCGCATCGTCATCCTCGACGAAGCCACCAGCGCCGTGGACTCCGAAACCGAACGGGCCATCCAGGACAGTTTCGAACGCCTCATGGAAGGCCGCACGGCCTTCATCATCGCCCACCGCCTTTCCACCATCCGCCATGCCGACCTGATCCTTGTGCTGGAGAACGGCCAACTGGTGGAAACCGGAAACCACGAGCAACTCATGGCCCGCAACGGACGCTACGCCGAACTGGTCGCCAGCGCGAAGTTCTGATCGGCGGCGGGCCGGTCAACCCATCGACGCCTTCAACTCGTCGAACTTCTCCAGGGCCGTGCTGACGGTGTTCTCCATGTCGAGATAGGCATACGCCCCCAGCCGTCCGCCAAACACCACATGCGGCACTGCCGCGCTCGCGGCCTTGTATTGGGCATGAATGCTCAAGTCCGCCTCGGTGCGAACCGGATAATACAAGTCATCGCCCGGTTTCGGCGCAAACGAATACTCCCGGAACAGAATCGTCTTTTCAAAGCTCAGCTCGGGCGTGAAATGCTTGAACTCGTGCGTACGCGTATAGGGCACCGCCCCGTCGCATTCGTTCATCACCGAGGTTCCCTGGTAATCCGAAACGGTGGGGACTTCTGCTTCGAACCGCACCGACCGCCACCCCAGCCGCCCGTGACGATAATCGAAAAACTGGTCGATGGGCCCCGTGTACACCAGCAAATCGTGCGGCGGCAGCCGATCCTTCTCCGCAAAGAAATCGCAATTCAACCTCACTTCGATGTTCGGATGCCGCAGCAGTTTTTCAAAAATGGCCCCGTAGCCGCCGATGGGAATGCCCTGCCACTTGTCGTTGTAGTAGCCCACGTCATACGTCATCCGCACCGGCAGGCGCGTAATAATATAGGCGGGAAGCTCCGTCGCCTTCATCCCCCAATGCTTCTCCGTGTATTCCTTCACGAAGGCTTCGTACAAGGGGCGCCCGATCAGCGACAGCGCCTTTTCCTCCAGATTCCTCGGCTCGCCGATTCCCTCCTTGGCCACCTCCGCCTGGACCCATTCTCGCGCTTCCGTGGGCGACAGGCACCGGCCCAGCAGCAAATTGATCGCCGCCAGCCCGAACGGCAGCGGATACACCTTGCCCTTGCGCTTCGCCCACACCGTGTGTCGATAGTTGTTGAACGTCGTGAACTGGTTCAGGTACTTCCAGCCCCGCTCGTGCGACGTGTGGAAAATATGCGGCCCGTAAGTGTGGACCTCGACCCCGGTTTCGCGATCGGGGCACGACCAGCAGTTGCCGCCGATGTGGTTCCGCTTGTCGATCACCACCACCCGCCAGCCCAGTTCGC
Source organism: uncultured Verrucomicrobiota bacterium (assembly GCA_964397035.1). Taxonomy (GTDB): domain Bacteria; phylum Verrucomicrobiota; class Kiritimatiellia; order CAIQIC01; family Lenti-01; genus Lenti-01. Next base: position 332 of record CAYNHA010000240.1, on the reverse strand, counting down.
TGGCAAACCGCTCCGCCATCACCGAGCCATAGAAACCCGCCCCCACAATGACCACGGTCCTGTGCTTCACATTCGTCCTGACATTTTGCATAGGCCCGGCATCATAGACAAACTCCGCACCGATGCAAGCCAGCTAACCGACACCGTGTCCCAATCAGCCATTCCGCATTCTGAATCCTGAATCCTGAATTCTGAATACTCTTCCCTTAAAACTTCGCCGCCGCTTCCTTCGCTTTGGCAACCGCCGCCGCCGTGCTCGCCGCGGCCTTCTCGCCGCCCGCTCCCTGCCCGCCCGCCGTCAGCACGGTCTGGTCGGTGATGCCAATGAAGCC
>CAYNHA010000239.1:0-9461 GCA_964397035.1 uncultured Verrucomicrobiota bacterium | reverse complement strand
CATTCTCTCCGGGCACCTGCTTCCCCCCGAGGGGAACACCAACATGTATTATCCCCACACCGGCGCGCTCTACTTCGAGGCCCTGCACTGGCCTCAGGCCCTGGTGGCCTCCCTGTTCTTCGCCTTCACCGATAATTCCGTCCTGGTCTATCACCTCGTCCTGATCTTCTTTTGGGCCCAGTCCGGCGTTTGCCTCTGGATGCTCCTTCTCGCGCTGGGCACCACTCGCCCCGCCGCGCTGCTGGGAGCTCTTCTGTTCACCCTCATGCCCTATCGCATCAGCTACATGGTCGAATTCAACATGCAGCTCTGCTTCGCCCTGCCCCTCTTCTTTTTCTTCATGGTCCGCTTCTTCCAGCGCCCCTCCGTCCGCTACGCCTGCGGACTGGCTCTTGCCTGGTGCCTGCAAGCCACCAGCGAACTCTACCAAGCCATCTTCCTCCTGCTCATTCTTCCCTTCCCCGGCCTCGCCCTCATGGTCCCGCACTGGAAATGGCTCCGCTCCTTCCGCCACTTCTGGCTGCCCGCCCTGTGCGCCGCGCTGATGGGCGGCATCCTCACCTACGTTTTCCTTCTCCCCTACCTCACCATGCTCAACACCCACGAGGTAAACCGCAATTTGCAGGAAATCTCCACCCACATCCTCGAACCGCTTTCCTACCTAAGACCCGGCGGGAAATTCCACATCCTCTCTTCCATGGACGCCCGCCGCGATGAAATGATCGTCTACCCCACGCTGGCCATGATCCTTCTGGCCGCCCTCCATCTGCTCTTCGACGCCAAACGCCTCTCTGCCCTTCCGGCCCCCCTCTGGGTCCGGATCTGCCGCGCGCTCCGCTGGATCTCCCTGTTCCTGTTCTTTTCGCTGACGTTCTCCATCTACTTCCTCGGCGCCCCCTCCTGGCTCGCCCGCGTCTATTCGCTCCTCCCGGTCGTCACGGCCCTCGTCTCCCTCCTCACCCTTCTCCACCCCGCCCAACGCGACATCCCCGCCCTTTTCACTGCCGGCCTCTTCGCCGCCGCTGTGTTCGCCTTTTTCATGAGCATGGGCCCCGCCCTCACCATCCGCCACGTCACCTTCGCCACCCCCAACACGCTCTACCTGTGGCTCTACAAGCATATCAGCGCCCTCCAGGGCTTCCGCGTCGTCTCCCGATTCAGCATCTACCTCCTCCTGTTCATGGCCGTCGCCAGCGCCCTGGCCTGGAGCCAGATCGAACGCCAATGGCTCAAACGCCCCCTCTGGCGCTGCCTCTGGATCCTGCCCCTCCTCCTGGCCGTCTTCGAATCCATCCCCCCGCCCTTCCGCCTCTCGCCCATGCAATGTCCCCTCTCCACGCCCGTCCTGGACTACCTCGACCATCTCCAGCAACCCTACGTCCTCGCCATGGCCCCCATGGGAGAACGCAGCTACGACTCCCGCTACATGCTGCAAATCGGCCGCTCCGACCGTCTCTTCGTCTATGCCTGGGGCGGCGCCTACCCCCACTACACCCGGCAGGTCAAACTGGCCATGGAACCCACCAATCCCAACCCCGCGAAAGCCTCCCACCTCCTCCGCGCTCTCTGGCCCGAATGCTTCATCCTGGAAGACAAGTCCGTCTCCCGCAAAGCCCGGATCCCTTTCAACTACCAGGACCTCTTCGCCGCCGAAACCCAAACCATCGCCGAGGACGACCGCTTCGCCCTCCTCCGCTTCACCCCCCCCACCGATGCCAGCCCCCAACAGATCCGCCTCATTCGACGCGACTACCTCCAGGCCAACCCCCTCCTCTCCTTCCGCGCCCGGACCCGTCCCGACATCCCCTCCGCCACCCTCTGGCTCGACGTGAACGGCTACCCCGTCGGACGCTGGACCCTCACGCCCGAATCCCAGGAGTTCCAGGTCGAAATCTCCCCCCGCCAGTTCGTCCCCCTCCTCCCCAACCGCTTCCGCTTCCACACCGAAAACGAGGCACCCTTCTTCCTCGACTCCTTCACCCCCGCCCCGCTCAACGCCTCTTCAACCGCCGCTGCCTCCACCCCTCCGCCTTCCGAATGCCCCCCCTGGGTGGAACATCTTCACCAAATTTCCCCCTCCGCAACCCCCTTGAACATCCACTACCCCCGCCACTTCTCCATCCTCGCCTGCGAACCCCTCGAAACCACCGTGCCCATCGGCAGCACCCTCCGCCTGCTCACCTATGTCCAATGTCCCCGCGACCTGGAAGTGGCCGCCAGCTCCTCCGTCCGCGCCCGCCTCGTCGCCCCCGACGGAAAATGGATCGAAGAAGGCGCCTCCCTCATCGCCCAGAGCGACATCAACGACATCGCCTGCCAGGTCCACCCCGCCATCTACAGCCTGCAAATCGCCATCCCGATCCCCGAACGCCTCGCCCCCGGCGACTACAAGCTCACCCTCCTCCTCCGCGACACCCATGACAAGCGCCTCACCGGAACCCGGGACGGCCAATCCGCCAAGCTCTTCCCCACCCCCCTCACCATCCGCATCGTTCCCGCTCAGGCCCCCGCCGGACCGTGATACGACGGCATCACGCCGAACACCCCCGACAGCATCTCCACCAGCTCCGTCATCGGCAGCCCCACCACGTTCGTGTACGACCCGTGGATCCGCCGGATCATGTACGCCCCGCGCCCCTGGATCGCATATGAACCCGCCTTGTCCATCGGCTCCCCGCTGCGGATGTACCCCTCGATCTCCTCGTCCGAAAGCTCCTTGAACTCCACATCCGTCGACACCGCAAAAGACCGCCCCGTCTTCCCGCACAACACGCACTTCCCGTGCAGGCAAACCCCCGTCACCACCTGGTGCACCTGCCCGCTCAGCGCCCGCAGCATCTCATGCGCCGCCGCCTCCGTCCCCGGCTTTTCCATGATGCGCCCCTTCAGCACCACCACCGTGTCCGCCGCAATCACCAGCGACTCCGGCGAAACCCTCCCCGCCACGTCCTGCGCCTTTTCCTGCGCGTTCCGCAGCACGTAGTCCGTCGCCGTCTCGTTCGGACGCGGCTTCTCCTCCGTCGCCGGCGTCACCACCTCGAAGGCATATCCCAACTGATGCAAGAACCCGCGCCGCCGCGGACTAGCGCTCGCCAGCACCAGCGGCCGGCTCCCTGAACTCGATTTTTCCATGGCTTTTCTCCGATCCACCCGTCGCCCATCTAAAACCCTTCTCCGTCAACGAACCCAGCGCAGCATATTGCAAGGACCTCCCCGGTGTCCAGCGCGCCAGCGGCGAAAGCGGCTTCGCCCGCCGCGCCGCCTTCAGCCAGTTCTCCAGCCCCGCCACCGACGTCACCGCCCCGTCCATCGCATACAAATTCACCCGCCGCACCCCGCACCCCAGCACCACCCCCACCGCCTCCTCCAGCTCGAACACATTTTTCATTCCCCGCAGATAATCATAGAACAGCTCCCCCCCGCCAAACAACGCCGCCCGCTCCGCATTCTGCGGAATGCCGTCGTAATCCCCCAGCAACCCCACATCCATCGCCGCCCGCTCCCCATACAGCCGCCGCGCCAGCGTCGCATAGCGATTCAGCATTCCCACATACGAAAACTGGCCCGCCTGATACCGGTACGTAATGAACGACAGCGCATCCCACTCCACCCCGCTCACCGGCGCATTCAGCGCATCCTCCAGTGCCACGTTCCCGCGCGCCTGCGCATCCAGAAACGCCCGGTTCGCCGCCCCATCCACCGAATAGCCCCTCGCCCGCAGCTCCCCAATCAGCTGGTTGATTTCCGCCGTATCCCGCCGGAACTCCGCCGGATCCATCTGCGCCCGCAGCACCCGCACCAACTGCCCCAGACTCTTCGCCCGCACCGCCTCGAACAACTCCCGCCCCAGCAGCGGCGAAGGCTCGCAATCAAACGCAAACCCCTTCACCTTCAAGCCATTCTTCCCGAAATAATCCGCCGCCTCCAGCGCCAGCGTCCGCACCCCCTCCACGCTCGCCTGCCCCACGTACAAATGCTCCTCATACGGCAGCAGCAGCCACGCCACCACCTCCACCCCTTCCCGCTCCGCCGCCCGCAGCACCTTCGCGAAATCCGGGTCCGCCAGGCTCTCCCTCTCCACATGCAGAATCAGCCCGCAGCCGTATTCCGCCAGCACCGGCAATTGTCCCTCCACCTCCCCGTACGGCATGAACTCGCACCAGATCGCCAGCCGCTCGATCGCCGGCTCTGCCGCCGCCGCCCCCACGCTCAACCCCAGCGCCACAAACAGCCCCATAAAAGTTTTCCACACTGTGGAAAAATGCGGCCGGATTTTCCACAGTGTGGAAACATTTTTTCCATTGTGTGGAAAAATCGAGAAAAAGTTTTCCATACTGTGGAAAACTTTTTTTCCGCACCTGCGCCGTCCCCCCCTCATGCGTTTCCGCGCGGACAATTCCGCTTCTGGTCCCAATAGGGCGACATGTTGCGCAGATTCGCCACCACCTTGGGAAAAACCTCCGCGATGCGCCTCGCTTCCGCCTCGGTTGTGTACGCGCTGAAACTCAGCCGCACCGAACCATGCATCGCCGTGAACGGCACGCCCATCGCCTTCAGTACATGGCTCGGCTCCAGCGATCCGCTCGAACACGCGCTCCCCGTACTCGCGCAAATGCCGTGCCCGTTCAACTCATATAGAATGCTTTCGCCCTCGATGAAATGGCACGCCATGTTCAGCGTGTTCGGCATGCGCGCCACCCCGCGCCCGTTCACCTCCACATGGGAAACCGTTTTCAGGATTTCTTCTTCCAGCCAGTTCCGGAGCTTTTCGATCCGCCCCATGTCGGCCGCATGCTCCTTCGCCAGTTCGCACGCCCGCGCCAGACCCGCGATGTACGGCACATTTTCCGTTCCCCCGCGCCGCCCGCTCTCCTGGTGCCCGCCCAGCAGGAACGGACGCATCGCCGTCCCGCGCCGCACATACAAAACGCCCACGCCCTTCGGCGCATGCATCTTGTGCCCCGAAAACGACAGCAAATCCACATGCGCCATCTCGCCCACCAAATCCAGTGCCATTTTGCCGGCCGTTTGGGTTGCATCCGTATGGAACACAATCCGGGAATCCGTTTCCTTGGCAATGCGGGCCCACTCGCCCACCGGCCAGACCACGCCCGTCTCGTTGTTCGCGTGCATCAGGCTCACCAGCAGGGTATCCGTCCGCAGCGCCCTCACGAAATCCGCCGTGGCAATCTGCCCCTGGCGGTCCACCGGCAAAACCGTCAACTCATAGCCGCGGCGCTGCATCTCGCGACACACCTCCAGCACCGCCGGATGCTCCACCGCGCTCGTCAGGATGTGCTTGCGCGCCGGATTCGCCGCCGCCACGCCGAAAATCGCCGTATTGTTGCTCTCCGTCGCGCACGACGTGAACAGCACCTCCGACGGATCCACCCCGCCCAGGAAATCCGCCACCGTTTTGCGCGCCGACTTCAGCGCACCCGCCACCCGCAGCGCCGGCTCGTACATCGAGCTCGGGTTGAAAAAGTCCGCCCCGAAATACGGGCGCATCGCCTCCACCACTTCCGGCGCCACCGGCGTCGTCGCGTTGTTGTCCGCAAAAATCAGGGCAGGAGAACTCATGGAAAACCCCTTTGAATCAAACCGGAATCACGCGGATCCGCTCATCCACCTGATCCTTCAACGTGCGTTCCACAATCAACTGCAAGGTACGGGCCGCCCCCATGCAACCCGCGCAGGCCCCCTTCAGCGCGCAGTAGACCTTCCACTCCTTGATGTCCACCAGCTCGATATCGCCGCCATCCCCCTTCAATACCGGGCGCACCGTCTCGTCGATCACCTTTTCGATTTTGCGATACAACTGGAAGGGCGACGGCCCCGCCTCCGCCACCGGCTCCGAAGCCACCGTCGTTGGCGCCGGCTGGCCCGTGCCCCACGTTTCGTTCAAAATGTCTTGGAGACCACCCGGCGCATAGCGACACGCCCCGCACATTCCCCCCGCCTTCAACGCCGAAATGATGTCCTCGATCGTCCGGAGGTTCAGCTCCTTGATCTTCCGGCGCAGATAAGGCTCCGTGATGCTGAAACACTTGCACACGACACGTCCCTCGTCTTCCTCCGCCGCCACACCCGAAAACTTCACCCCGTGCGCCGCCAAATCCACCCCCCGCTTCTTCGCCCAATCCGCCACCGCCGCCTCCAGCGCCTCGGCCCCCATCACGGAACAATGAATCTTCTGCTGCGGCAAACCCTCCAGGAAACGGACAATGTCCTCGTTCCGGATCTTCAGCGCCTCAATCGGCGTCAACCCATGGCCCTCAATCAATGAACACAGCGCCTCCGAGGCCGCGATGGCCGACGTGCAGCCGAACGTGAGGTATTTCGCCTCGACAATCACATCCTTCAGCGGATCCTCGTTCCGCGTCACCCGGAAGGTGAACTTCAGCGCATCACCGCATACAATCGAACCATGCTGTCCCTCGCCATCGGCATGTTCAATCTCACCCAGATGCGTTCCAGGCTTCCCCTGCACCGCATCCATGAAAATCCGTTTCGTCTTTTCGCTATATTCCCAAGCCATGAATTCCTGTCCTTCCGTTCGGGAGAAGATACGCTCATTCGATCAAAAATCAACTGCCCGCGATTTTCCCCGTGGTTTGCCCCTTTCATAGCCCACCCCTCGAGATTCACCTCGCCAAAATTCCTTCATCCGCTCCATTCACATATTATAATAAGTGAATTCACTTATTGTAATTAGTGAATATTATGAAATACTTACCACATGCATGAAAGAAAGCCCCTACCCTTGCAAAACCTGAACCCAACCCTTTGGCGCACCTGCAAGATGCTGGCCGGAAGCACCCGGATCCGCCTGTTGCGCCAACTTTACGAACACCCCGGCGAATGCGTTTCTGCACTTGGAAAACGCATTGGCATCGGCGAATCTGCCGCCAGCCAAGAACTGCGTCGGATCCAGTCCCGCGGGCTTCTTCAGGCAGAACGGAGTGGGTCGTTTCTACTCTACCATTTGGCCGCCGATCCTCAGGTTTCTTCCGCGGCGCCCATCTTGAAGGCCATGCAATCCGCACTTTCCTCCCTCCCGCCAGAAAGTGACGAGGAGATGTGCACGATTGCCAGCGGTCTTTCCCATGAGCGACGCATCCGAATCGTTCAGTCCCTTCAAAAAGCTCCCCAGTCTCTTCCTGATTTGCAATATGCACTGAAGATATCCCCCCACCCCTTCCAGAAGCATTTGAGCACGCTGAAGGCCAGCGGCTTCGCGGTCACCGAAGGCAATCGCATTCAACTATCCGTTCCCGATCACCCGTTGGCCAAGGCGCTGTTCAAACTGCTTCAGCAAGGCGTGTCCCGCTAGATCACCCCTGATCCTGCAACCGCCGCCCGTGCCGGAGAATCTTCCACCCCTTTGAAACCAGCCGATGGAAAAAAGGCGGACAGTCCGCCACGTGGCTGATCACCAGCGCCCGGTTCACATACCGGAAGTTGCACCGTTCGCTCATGCGCTTCCACAAGTCGTAATCATCGAAATAGTCTTCGGGATTCCATCCCCCCACCTGTTCAATCAGCGCCTTTGAATGGACCACGTTCGCGGTGTTGATGAAGTTGTACCGCATCAGCTTCTCGCGGCTCCACCGGTGCAGCCACCGCTGGAACGGATTCCCCCAGATCCGCCTCCCCGTCGCCTTGTCGCGGTACTGGCATCGGCAATAGAACACCGGCTGCGCCGGAAACCGCGCCACCGTTCCCATCATTGCGCGCAAGAAATCCGGATGATACTCATCATCGTCATCCAAATAGGCGATGTACGGCGCCCGCGCCATCTGGAAAATGCCGTAATTCTTCGCAATGGCCCCATGTGCAATCGGCGGCGATTTCACCGGCAAATTGAAGAAGCGGAGCCGCTCATCGCCAAACGACGCCACCACCGCCTCGCTGTCGTCCGGCGTGCAGTCGCCCACAATGCACATTTCCCAATCGCCGAATCCCCGCTGGGCCCGAACCGATTCAATCGCCCGCTTCAACACCCCCGAGCGGTTGTAGGTGCTCGTGATGATGCTGACCTTCGGCAACCCCATGGCTCGTCCGTCCGCCTACAAGGCACTCCGCAGAACATCCAGCGCCGCGCGCGTATCCGACGGCACCAGCACCAGCCCCTTCTCGTCATCCGGCCCGCCCGACGAATATCCATACTCGATGTTCAAGTTGTGCTCGGCCAGCACCGTCAGCACCCGTCCCAATTCGCCCGGCTCGTTGCGCACCCGGATCAGCAGCACGTCGCGCGCCGCCACCAGCTCGCCGGAATCCTCCACCAGTTGGCGGGCCTTTTCCGTGTCATCCACGATCAGCCGCGCATAGCCGTGTCCTTCCGTGTCCGCCAGCGTGAGGCCGTAGATGTTCACGCCATGACGCCCCAGGAAGGACGTCAGCGCCGCCAGCGTCCCCTTCCGGTTGTCAATGTACACCGTGAGCTGCGTGCCCTTGGAAAAAACGATTTTCGACCCGCCCATCTGGCACCTCCTAGAACGTCAATTCGGCCCGCGCCAGCCGCTGCGCCAGCTCGTTCAGCACTCGCGCATCGTCCGCACGGCCCGCCGACTCGAAGGTCGCGCCGAACCGCAGATAGGCCCCCGCATCATCCCACGGCACGGTCGAAATGCAATGTTCCTTGATCAGATACTGCGAAGCTTCCTCGGCGTTTGCAAACACGCGCCCGCCCGCCGCGCCCTTGGGCGCCGGCACATAAAGATAGAAAGTCCCGCCCGGCATCTTCGCCTTGAATCCCGCGTTTTTCAGCACCTTCGTCAGCCCGCGCAGCCGCTGCTGGTAATGTACGCGGATCTTCTCGGAAAGCCGCACATCCGCAATGCCCGCGCACGCCGCCACCTGGATCGCCTTGAACTGGCCGCTATCGATGTTGTCCTTCACCTCCGCCACCGCCGCCACCACCCGCGCGCCGCCGGCCACGAAACCCAGGCGCCAGCCCGTCATATTGTAGCTCTTGCTCATGGAATGCAGCTCGATCGCCACATCCTTCCCGCCCGGACGCGACAAAATGGAAAGCCGCTCCCGCCCGTAGATCAGCGTGGCATAGGCCGCATCCTGAACGATCAGGATGTTGTGCCGCTGCGCAAATTCAATCAATTCGTCAAAGAATTCTTCCGTCGCCGCCGTTCCGGTCGGGTTGTTCGGATAGTTCACGTAGAACAGCTTTACCTTCGACAAATTCGTCTGCTCCAGCGCCTTCAAATCCGGAAAGAACTTGTTCTTCGCCAGCAACGGCACCGGGATCACCGTCCCGCCCAAATAGCGCGTGTGCGTGGCCATCACCGGATACCCGGGAATCGTCTGCAATACCGCATCGCCCGGATTCACAAAGCACAGCGGCAGCATCGCCAGGGCCGGCTTCGAGCCGATCGTGTGGTTGATTTCCGTCGCCGGATCCAGATCCGTCACCTCAAAGAAATCTGCCATGTATTTCGCCG
>CAYNHA010000238.1:0-14358 GCA_964397035.1 uncultured Verrucomicrobiota bacterium | reverse complement strand
TTGACAGGATTCACAGGATGTTCAGCCCACCCATGCCGCTTGTCTCGCCAAGGCGTGGGCACTCGCGGTTCAAGGGTTTTTCCACAGTGTGGAAAAATGTTTTCCATTGTGTGGAAAAATGACGAAAAAGTTTTCCATACTGTGGAAAACTTTTTTCACCAAAAACCTTACCTTATGGGTTTAGCTCAACATTTTTGAGCGATGTTTTTCCAAAAATACGGGATCCGGTCGGAAGCGTTTTGGCATGCCGATTGGTTTTCCTTCAAACTCCTTGAACTGGGTTTGAAAAGCTTGGTTTCCACAATAGTCCGTCAGCGTGGAACTCAAGATCAGGCAGAAATTCTTATCCCATGAAATCAAATGCCGATCGAATGCCGCATCATACGTCGCAGAGAGACAAAGCCCGTTGGACGGATTCAGCCGATTCGATTCGTCCTCCGCCCAGCCTACAATATGACTGGCCCGCAATACCTCTGGCACATTCAGACCCGACACACAACATTGCGTTCGATACTCATCCAAAATCAAAGCCCGAAAGAAATCTTGGTTTACCCGTGCCTTAACCGAACAAATCCGGTTCTTTCCCTCTCGGCTCGCAAAATCCACCAACAGCCGTTCCTCTTTGCCGATTTCCTGCTCGTTCAGCCGCCGGGCCAGTTCCGCCGGATCGTCTCCCTTCCGTGCCAGATCCCACAACTTCTGCTTGTACGGGGCCAGAATCAGAAACTCCTGATAGCTCTTCAGCGCCGCCGAATAAAACCGATTCCGCCAATAGCTGGCTGGCTCCTCCCCCCCAAACATCCCGTCATTCTCTTTGCGTTGCTGTTCCAGAACCAGTTCGTACAGCTCGCCTACCTGCGCGGGCGACTCCACCGTAAACATATCCGCGCAATCCCGGTGCGACCGCGTCTTGGCCAAGATCGGCCCCAGCAATTCCAGCGCCCGAATGTACGAGCTGGCCTTATTGCTCCCTTCTGCCCCCGCCTCGCGCATATATTGGACGTAGTTTTCACGTGTATTCCTGACGTGGGGAGATCATACCCTTCTCCGCTTTTGCTTGTACACATCGCCCACCACCTCGCTCGCGCCAACATATCGGGACAACCTTTTTTGGATCTTCTCGATAAGGCCTAAATACAATTCGGCCAATTCTCGCGCCTCCTTCACATCGCGGACTTCACGGACGATAAGTCCACTTATCACCCCTTTCCGCATGATTCGCGGTCAAGGAAAAGAAGTTCCACCCATGGTGCTTTCTTGTCCGTCCCCCCTCATCCTCCGGCCTCCCCCATCTCGCCGTTCTCTGCGGCCCTCTGCGGCAAAAAAAAGGCCCGAAACAATTGTTTCGGGCCTCAAGATGGTAGCGGGGCTTGGATTTGAACCAAGGACCTTCAGGTTATGAGCCTGACGAGCTGCCGGGCTGCTCCACCCCGCAATCTGTTTCAGAATGCGCGGTGAAGGTACAGGAGCTTGAGGGCCTACGCAAGCACGAATATCCGATTTCCGCGTAATTCTTTTGGCACCCGCCTCACGCCCCCCGCCCGGCAGAAAGGGGAATCCGGCATTCGAAGCAGGCACCCGGTTTCCCCGGATTGGCCAGCGACAGCCTTCCCCCATGCACCACGGCAATCTCGGCGGCCAGCGCCAGGCCCAGACCGGCCGATCCGTTCGACCGGCCGGGGATCTGCGCAAAGCGATCGAACAGTTTCTGCGAATGCTCCTCCGGAATTCCGGGGCCGGTGTCCGTCACCGACAGGCAAACCCATTCTTTCCCTTCCACGCCGGCCCTCACGCGGATGGCTCCCCCCGGCGGCGTGTGGCGCATGGCATTGTCCACCAGGTTGCAGAGCAGTTCGACCCACAATTCCTCCATTCCTTTGATCTGCAAGTCGGGCGGGTCCACCACGGCGTCCAGTCCAACCCCTCCCGCCTCCGCCAATGGCTGGTAGATCTGCTGCACGCGATCCGCCACGCCGTGCAGCGAAAACCATGCAAACCGGGAACTCAGCACGCCGGCTTCGAGACGCGAGAACTGCAACAGCTGTTCCACGATGCGCGTCAACCGGTCCAGCTCGCCCAGCATCGTCTCCAGCGTTTCCCTGTATTCCCCGGCCGGTCGCGGGCGGCTCAGTGCCACTTCGCCCAGGCTTCTCATGGCGGCAATGGGCGTGCGGAGCTGGTGGGCGGCATCTCCGCTGAACCGCTCCATTCGCCGCAGCACGGAGGCGTAGCCGTCGTAGGCGGCGTTCATGGTTTCGGCCAGGCTTTTCGTTTCGTCGTCCGGCATTGCGGCCGTTTCGATCCGGTCCGACCAGGCCCCCTTGCGGATGCGCCCGGCCGTCTCGGCCATCGCCAGCAACGGACGGATCATCCAGCGCGAAATCAGCCAGGCCGCCCACAGGACCGGCGGCACCAGCAGAAGCGTCAGCCCCATCGTCATCGCCACTTCCATCAAGCCCTCCTGCAGGGGCTCGTAGGGATTCGTCCGCCAGTTGAGCACTTCCACCAGCAGGAAGATCGCCACCTGACCCAGCACGAAGAGGAACAGCATCAGCAGCAGGTAGAGAAAGAGCCGGGACCTGAATTTGAATTTCATTCGCACGGTTCCGCCAGCATGAATCCAACGCCGCGCACGGTTTGAATAAGTTTTTCAGCGTGATCCCGGTCGATTTTTTCCCGCAAATGCGACACGTGCACATCGATCACGTTGTCCAGCGGCGTCAGACGGCGATTGATCCGCCACACCTCGTCCGCCAGCACATCCCGCGAAACAGGCTGGCCCCGCCACTGCGCCAGCAGCGCCAGCACATCGAATTCGCGCGCGGTCAATTCCACCAGCCTCCCCGCCCGGCGCACCTGCCGGTGCAGGCGATCGATCTCCAGGTCGCCGACGCGGAAGACCTCCTCCTCGGACTGCTTCGAGGCCGTCCGCAACCGGGCGCGGATCCTCGCCAGCAGCTCCGCGAAGGCAAAGGGCTTGGTCAGATAGTCGTCCGCCCCTTCGTCCAAACCGGCCACGCGGTCGTGCAGCGCATCCCGGGCCGTCAGAATCAGCACGGGCATCCCGTGCCCCTCGCGGCGGATCCGGCGGAGCCACGTCCGTCCGTTTCCATCGGGCAGGTTCAGGTCCAGCACCACCAGCGCTGGCGAATGCCGCGCCAGCAAGGCGTCCGCCGCCGACAACCGGTCCGCCACCACCACGGAAAACCCCGCCTCTCCCAGCCCGCGCACCAGGCTTTCCGCCACGTGGGGATCATCCTCCACGACAAGCAGCGAACCTTCTTCCCTTTGCAACACGGCGTTCATGAATCTGAAGCAATCTTAAGATTCGCCTTCTTGAAAGCGAGGAGATTCCAGACGATGTTCGCTCTCAATATGAAATCCGGATTCCAAACCCTCTTCTCGACCGGTCGCATCACGTGGGCCGCATGGCAGGAGCAGCAGCTCTGCATCCGCGAGGTCCACGGGCGCCTGCAACCCCTTCTGGCCAGTCCGGAGGGCACCCCTCCCCCATTCGCCGTGCATCCCGAGCCCCTTCCGGATGCCTGGCTGGGCTGGCGCAAGAACCTGTTTTCGACCCTCTTCCAGTCGGTCTACCATCTGATGGACATCCCCCTTCCCCGCCGCCTCCTGTACGGCAAGATGATCCACCTGTTCCGCATCTGGGTCACCTCCGCCGACAATCTGCTCGACGGGGAGGACAAGGAAGTCGTCCCTGTCTCCATGCCCGGTTCCGCGCGCATCATGCGGCAGGTGGTCGCCATCATGGCCGCCGACCGCGTTCTGGCCGGCTTGCTGAACGAGGCCGCCGAGCAAGGCATTCTGGATTCGTTCCAGCGCGATGATCTTTCCCGCGAATCGCTGTGCCGCCTCCTGCCCAGCGCCGCGCAGGAAGCCACGGAGGAGGGGGGCATCACCGTCCGTCCTCCGCCCGAAGAAGTTCGGGACGTCATCCACCGCCTCAAGACCGGCCTGCTGTTCAACCTGGCCTTTGTCGGTCCGGACATCGCCGAACCCACCTTCCGCTCCCCGCGCACCGATCGCCTGCGAGAGGGGCTGATGGCTTTCGGCCTGGGCTGCCAGATGCTCGATGACATCCGCGACATGGCGCGCGATCTCCTTGAACGGCGCCACAACTATGTCCTTTCCGTCCTGGCCCACCAGCATCCGGCCCTTCTGGAAAAAATCTCCCGGCAAGCCAGGACCCCGGCCGACCGCCTCTATCTCTCCGCGCCCCAGGCGGTTCTTCCCGCGGCGCGTCAGGGGCTTGAACTTCTGGCCTCCGGCCTGCGGACTTTGGGCGAAGCCGGCCTCGGCTACAACGGCGAACAAGCCGAAAGCATGGCCCGAGCCATGTTTCCCCTGCTGGATTTGGAGGACCTCCAGTATGGCTGAAAAGCGCCGCCATCCCCGTTCCCCCTGCGCCCGGCGGACGGAGGGCATCACGCTCGACCATGCCGCGCCGCTCTATGACTGGCTCGCTCCGCTCATGACGCTGGGCGCCGAACAGCGCCTGCATCGGCAGGTGATCCGGCGCCTCGCGCTGAATCGCCCCTCCACCGTGCTGGACGTGGGCTGCGGCACCGGCACCCTCACCCGCCAGATCCACGATGCGCTCCCCGACACCCCCGCCCGCCGCGTCTGCGGCGTGGATGCCGCCGAAGCCATGATCCACGTCGCCCGCAAAAAAGCGGGGGCTCGCCCCCAACTCGAATTTTCCGCCGCCCTCGCCGAAGAGCTTCCCTATGCGAACGATTCCTTCGACGGCGTCCTCTCCACCTTCTTTTTCCACCATTTGAATGTTGCCCTCAAAGTCCGCGCCCTCGCCGAAATCTGGCGCGTTCTCCGCCCCGGCGGACACGCCGCGATCCTCGATGTGGATATTCCCTACACGCCGTTCGGCAAGCTCTGCGCGTGGTCCGGATATTGGCTGTTCCGCCAGCCCGAAATCGCCGAAAACATCGAAGGAAAATTGCGCGCCGCCCTTGATGAAGCCCCCAGCCGCGGCCACTGGGACATCGCGTCGCGCCACTCCGGCTATCTCAGCCTGTTCATGATCACCAAACCCCAGGAGAACAACACATGAAGACATCCACCCCGTTCCGCTCCGCCCTGCTGGGACTGCTCGCCCTTCCCCTTGCGATCTCCGCGCAGGTGCAGCCCCCCGACGATCCCGTAGGCATCGCCACCGCCGCCTACTTCGCCAAGCAGTTCGAAAACCTCAAGGCGGTGGCCGACCGCCAGCCCACGCCCGAAACCTTCCGCGAAGCCATGAAGCCCCTCGCGGAAGCCACTCCCGGCTTTTTTGGCGGCTCCATCATCGACACCGATTTCGTCATCCGAGAGGTGTACTATCCACGCGATTTCCTCGCCCGCGGATTCGACCTGAAAAAGGTCAAGCAACTCGACCACTTCTGGGAACTCATGCGGAAGGAGCCCACCCCCCAGCTCAGCGAACCCGGGCACGGCAACATCGTCCAGCCCCGCCTCATCGCCATGCGCTATCCCGTCCTGAAGGAAGGCCGGCTGGAGTCCGTCGTCAGCTTCTTCGTCCGGACCGAATCCTTCCTCGACGCCGTGGGCCTCGGCGATGCCAAAGCCTATCGCATCACCTGCCGCGGCGTCCTGGCCGAGGAAGACGGCAAGCTGGGCGACACCCCCCGCGCCGTCACCGTCACCCTTCCCGCCAACGAATGGCTCATCGAGTACGTGCGATGAACCTCCTCGTTGCCGGAGCCGGCGGCGCCCTCGGCCGGGAACTCATTCGTCAGGCGCTGGAGCGCGGCGATTCCGTTCTGGCGCTGGTACTGAACCGGCGCGAGTTGCAGGGAACCGAGCACCCCCGCCTGCAGATCCGCGAGGCGGATGTCACGCAACCCCGGCAGCTCGACGGCCTCTGCCAGGGCCAGCAGCAGGTCATCTCCTGCATCGGCATCACGCGCATCAAGGGGAACCTCACGCATGACGCCGTCGACTATCAGGGCAACCTGAACCTGCTGGAGGAAGCCCAGCGCGCAGGCGTCCAGCGCTTCGGCTTCATTTCCCCGGCGGGCACCGATCTCGGCCGCGATTCCGCCCCCCTGCTCAATGCCAAATACCGTTTCGAGCAGGCCCTGCGCGCCAGCGGCATGCCCTGGGTGGTCTTCCGCTCCGGCGGCTTCTTCCCCGACCTGGCCGAAATGAAGAAACTCGCCGCCAGGGGCCCGCTCTACGCAATCGGCAAGGGCGATTCGCGCAGCACCCCCATCCACGTTCCCGACCTCGCCGCCATTATGCTCGGCGAGATGTCCAAGCAAACCAACGTCCAGATCGATGTCGGCGGTCCCCAGGACCTGACCTGGCGCGAAACCTGCGCGCTGTGCTTCGAGACCCAGGGGCTGCCCGTGCGCATCCAAAGCGCGCCGATCTGGCTATGCAAAGCCATCCTCGCCCTGATCCGCCCCTTCAGCTATCGCTACACCGCCATGGGCCGCCTCTTGCTCTTCATGTCCACCCACGACGTCTGCACGCCGCACCGGGGAACCCTCTCCCTGCGCGACTTCCTCGCGCGCGCTTGACGAATTTTTCCACCGGTGGAAAAAGTTTTTCCACACTGTGGAAAACTTTTTTCCATAGTGTGGAAAACCGGCTACCAGCGGGGCCGGTCCGCCAGAATGAACTGCTCCGTGCCGGCCACGAACCGGCCCTGCGTGAGCGGGAAGTTGGGGGGCACCTTGCCGGCGGCAAAGACCTGGTACCAGCTATAGTCGGGGGCGGAGGGATCGGAAAGGCCGCGGATCCACGGCTTGTCGCGCGTGACCATCGTGAAGTAGGCCATCGCCACCTTCTGGAACTTGGCGTCGACCTCGAAGAATCCGTCGATGTCCTTCGGCAGCAGGATGGAGGTCTTGCCGCCATACCACGCCACCGCCCACGGAATGTCCGTCACCATGCACTCGCCGGAGTCCACCATCGAAGCGATCCAGCCGATGTAGCGGTGGTGATACGGCGGATAGGGCAGTCCGGTGCGCGGCGGCAGCACGCTCAGCAGCAGAGGCAGCCCGGTGAGGAACATCACGGCCGACAGCGCCAGGACCGCGAAAACGCGGAGCTCGAACTGCAGCCGGTCCAGCAGCACCAGGAAAAACGCCCAGCCGTAGACGATCGCCAGCGGCCAGAACACCACCAGCGCGCCCAGACTCTCCTTGCCGAACGCCGAGGCAAACAGAATGAGCACCCCGCCCGCGGGAAGCAGGCACCAGCGGAGCAGGCGGCTCGACGGCCGCACAAACCGGTGCAGGAACATTCCCGCAAACAGCCCCAGCAGGACGCCGCCGCAGGCAAACCCGAACCCTTCCGCGAAAAACAGGCGCAGGTTGGTGATCATCTTGATCTGCACCGCGTAGAGGATCGCCCCCGCGTCGGGAATCTCCGGATGGATGGAGCGCGCAAGCGAATCGCCGGGAAACAGGTACGTGTCCGCCAGCATGTCATGGAAGACCAGACCGAACGGATTTCCGCTGAGGGACAGGTTGCGCGCCATCCACGGAACCAGCAGCGCCGCCACGAGCGCCAGGTACAGGAACGCCTTGGCCCACGGACGACGGCGGCGGGACACGCCAATGAACAGGAACACCAGAAGAGCCACGCTCCCCGCCGCATAGCGCGTCAGGATGGCCCCCGCCGTCCAGAGCGCGGCAAACACCAGCGGCACCAGCCAGCGCCAGGCCGGGCCCTGGTCCTGCTCCGGCCCCGCGCCCGGCGGAAGCTCCGCGATCCACAGGGCCGAATAGACCGCGCCCAGGCAGCAGAATCCGGCCAGCGCCAGGTCGGCCCCCAGCAGGCTCTGTTTCCACACCACGTCGCTGACCAAAAAGGCCCCGGCGGACAAGGCGCCCACGCGGCGGTCGAACAACTTCCGGCCGATCATCCAGACCAGCAGCGAGGAAAGCGCCGTGAACAAGTGGTTCATCGCCACGGGAACATAATCCCAGCCGTAGACCATTTCCGTGGTGGGCTCGCCGGTCTTGGGCATTCCGCCCATCTTGAAGGCCCCCGCCAGCACCATCGGCCACAGCGGCGGATGAAAGAGATCCGGATGCGCCTGCACGGAGGCCGTGCCCTCCGGCGACCGCTCCGCCACGCGCCACAGGGAAAGGGGCCGAACGCACTGCGTGACCAGCCGACCCTCCGCCGCGAAATGCTGCGCCAGCTGGGCCTCCTCCATGGCGCGCGCATCCTTGAGACCCTGGAAATTCGTGAACGTGTAGAGCGCCCCCATCGCCAGGGCGAAGAGCGCGAACAGGACCACCTGCACCACCTTGCGCCCCACCCCCGCATCCATCTGGTAGACGAGGTTCTGCATGTTGGATTCGAATTGAATCGTCATATCTCGGGTCCTTCTGGGTCTATTCGTCCTCGGAGTTCCGCAATCCGAATTCGTTGATCTTCCGGTGCAGCGTGCGGCGGCTGATGCCGAGATCCTGCGCGGCCTTGGTGCGGCTTCCCTTGTTTTTCCGCAGGGCTTCCTCGATCAGTTGCCTCTCCGCGTCGCGAAGCGCGCTGCCGGGGCGCGCGGCGGATTCCGCGCGGCCGGCCGCCAGGCGGAAGGACGGGGGCAAATCGCGCACCGTCAGCTTTTCGCCCGAACCCAGCACCACCATGCGCTCGATCACGTTGCGCAGCTCGCGCACGTTGCCCGGCCAGGGATAGGCCGACAGCAGGTCCATGGCGTCGGGGGTGATGCCGCTCGCCTTCTTGCCGTGTTCGGCCGCCAGCGCCTTCAGATAATGCTGGGCCAGGAGGACAATATCGCCCTCCCGCTCCCGCAGCGGCGGCAGGGTCAGGTTCACCACGAAAAGGCGGTAGAACAGGTCTTCGCGGAATTTGCCTTCTTCCACCATTTTCTTCAAATCTCGGTTGGTGGCCGCCACCAGCCGCACATCCACATGCAGGGTCTCCGTCCCTCCCACGCGCTCGAACTTGCGCTCTTCGAGGACGCGCAGGATCTTCACCTGCAGCGAAGGGTCGATTTCGCCGATTTCGTCGAGAAAGAGAGTTCCGCCGTCGGCCATCTCGAAACGCCCGCGCCGCCGTTCCTGGGCCCCCGTGAAGGCGCCCTTTTCGTGGCCGAACAGCTCGCTCTCCAGCAACGTGGGCGACAGCGCCGCGCAATGCACGGGAATGAAGGGTCCCTGCGCGCGCGGGCTGCACTGGTGCAGCGCCCGCGCCACCAGCTCCTTGCCGGTGCCGCTTTCCCCCTGGATCAGCACCGTGGCCCGCGTGGGCGCCGCCTGCCGGATGGTGTCGAACACCTCCTGCATGGCCGCGGATGTCCCCAGAATGTTCTCGAACCCGTACTTCGAATCCAGTTGCGCCTTCAGCCGCTGGTTCTCCGCGCCCATCTGCCGCTCCGTCAGCGCACGCTTCAGCAGCAGTTCGAGGCGATCCAGGTTCACGGGCTTGGCCAGGAAATCGTAGGCGCCGCGCTTCATGGCCTCCACGGCGGTCTCGATGTTGCCGTAGGCCGTCAGCAAAATCAGCACCGGCCTGGGATCCCGCCCCAGCAGCCGCGACAGCAGCGCCATTCCGTCCAGGCCCGGCATGCGCAAATCCGAAAGCACCACATCGGCGTGATGCGTCTCCAGCCACTCCAGCGCGCGCAGGCCGTTTTCCGCCTCGGCCACCGCATACTCGTCGCGCAGCGCCCGCGCCAGACCCTCGCGCGTGTTCTTTTCGTCGTCCACAATGAGGATGACCGGCTTGCTGCTCACGGCGCCTCCGCCTCTTCCCCGCTCCCCGGTGCCGCCGACAGCAGCCGGATGCGCTGGTCGTCGCGCCGGAAATTCAGTTGGATGCACGTTCCCCCCGGCAGGCTGTCCACCAGCACGGTGCCGCCATGGTCCCGCACAATGCGCTGCACGATCATCAGCCCCATGCCGTTTCCATTGGCCTTTGTGGTGTGGAACGGCTCGAACAATTCACCCATCTGACCCGGGGGAATTCCAGGCCCCGTGTCCTGAAAGGAAACGCCCACCAGCCGGTCCGCCACCGCAAACGAAATCCGCAGCACTCCCCCGCCCGACATCGCCTGGATCGCGTTGCGGATCACGTTGAAGAACGCCTGCCGGACCTGGCCGCGGTCCACCCATGCCGTCGGCAATTCATCCGGAGGCTCCACCTCCACCACCACCTTGCGGTCCCGGATTTCCGCCGCAAGCGTGTGCAGGGTTTCCTCCACGATCTCCGGCAGGGCGCACCGGTCAAAGTTCGGCAGGCTTGGCCGGATGGCCTTCAGGAACTGCGACAGGATCTGGTCGAGGCGCGAAATCTCCCCGCGGGCCACATCCAGCAGCTCCTTGAGCGGCGCGCGCTGTTCCTCGGACAGCGACCTCATTTCGCGGTCCATAAGTTGCAGATGAATCGTCAGGGAATTGAGCGGATTGCCGATCTCGTGCGCCACTCCGGCCGCCAGCATTAAAATGGCATTGAGCCGCTCCGACTCGACGATTTCCGCGGCATGGTCCCGCTCCTGCGTCACGTCGCGCAGGATCATCACCGCCCCGTGGCGGCCATCGGATGGGTTTTCCAGAGGCGCCAGATAGATCGCCAGAAATCGGTGCTCGGGGTAGGAAATCTCGATCTCGCGGCTGGCCATCCGCGCCCACTCCTTCTCGTCGAGTCGCAGCAGCCCCCCCCACTCGATTTCGCGGATGTAACGCTTCATCGGCTGCCCGATCACCGTCGACTCCTCCATCCCCAGCAATCGGCACGCCCCCCGGTTGGCATACACAATGCGCCCTTCCGCATCCAGTACCAGGATGCCTTCGCGCAAGGCGTGGAAAATGGTTTCCATCAGCCCGCGTTCCGAGGCCAGCCGCAAAAACTGCGCCTGCACGCTCCCCGGATCGAGCTTGTCCAGCCGTTCGATTAACTTGTTCCAAAATGCCGATTTCATCATCCTGCGGCGCTCCGCCGCACTTCGTACTCTCTACGATGAGCCTCCCTGCCGCAAACAAAAAAGAAACCCCCTTTTCCGACTCCCCACTTGACGCACCGCCGATCTCATGCGAACAGTTAGTCATGGTGAGCAGGGGCGCCGGAGGCTCCCCAACGATTTCGTTTTCAGTCCAACAACAGGAGGTGGTTTCATGAACATGGATGACGAGGAATACAGCCCCTTTGGCGGCTATGGCAGCGGCTGCGACCTGCACGGCGAGGATTTCCTGCGCGAATGCACCATGTGCGGCATTGAATTCTGTTCGGCCTGCTTCCCCCGCTCCCGCCTCTGCCCCGACTGCGCCAACCAGGCCGACTTCGACGACGAGGAGGAGGAGCCCACCGAAGAGGAGAAACAAATCCTGATGCTGGGCGACTTCAACGACGACGAACCCGAGGCGGGCGCCGAGGAAATTCCCCCCGTTCCTCCCGCGAAAAAAACCAAGCCGGCCGAAAAGCCAAAGCCCAAGTCCAAGCCCGCTCCCAAGAAGCGGAAAACCTGATTGGACCCCGCCCCGCGGGCGCCGCCTTGACATCGCCGACCTATAACCTCTGGACCATCGGGTGCCAGATGAACGAAGCCGACGCCCTGCGGGCCGCCGCCGCCTTGGAATCGGCCGGCTTCCGACCCGTTCCGCATGCCCGCGACGCCGGACTCCTCCTGCTCAACACCTGCGTCGTCCGCCAGCAGGCCGAAGACAAGATCTATTCGCGCCTCACCTATGTCGCCGAGCTCAAGCAAAAGAATCCCCGTCTCATCGTCGCGCTGATGGGGTGCCTCGTCGGCAAAAACCCGCGCGAAATCTCGGCCCTCCGCGAACGTTTCCCCTTCGTGGATCTGTTCCTGTCCCCATCCGACCTCTCCCCGCTGCACGAATTCCTGCACGGACGCGGCTTCGGCGCCGCGGCGGCACCCGCCGACCCCGATGACCTCCCCCCGCCGCCGCTGCCCGACTCCATGACCGGCCGCTCCGTCGTCGCCCATCTGCCCATCGTGCTTGGCTGCTCCCATGCCTGCACCTATTGCGTCATTCCCTACCGCCGCGGCGGCGAACGCTCCCGCCCCTCCGCCGAAATCCTCGCCGAAGCCGACGCCCTCGTCGGACGCGGCGTCCGCGAAATCATCCTGCTCGGCCAGATCGTCGACCGATACGGGCTGGACCGCCCCGGCGAAATCCACCTCCCCGAACTCCTGCGCCGCGTCGCCGCCACCCCCGGCCTCCTCCGCGTCCGCTTCCTCACCAGCCATCCGCGCTGGATCACCGACGACCTCATCGCCACCGTCGCCGCCACCCCCTGCCTTTGCCCCTATTTCGAAATGCCCGTGCAGGCCGGCTCCGATGAAATCCTCGCCGCCATGCGCCGCGGCTACACCGTCGCCGCCTACGAAGCCCTCATCCAGAAAGTGCGCGCCGCCCTCCCCCACGCCGGCATCTCCACCGATATGATCGTCGGCTTCCCCGGCGAAACCGCCGCCCACTTCGAAGACAGCATGGCCCTCATGCGCCGCATCAACCCCGACATGATCCGCATCGCCAAATATTCCCCCCGCCCCCTCACCTACTCCGCGCGACACCTCCCCGACGACGTCCCCGAACTCGAAAAGGAACGCCGCCGCATCGCCATGGAAGCCCAGCTCCGCGCCATGCTGACCGAAAAGAACGCACCCCTTCTCGGGCAAACCACGGAAATCCTCGTCGAAACCATCGAGAAAAACGGACGCCGCCACGGCCGCACCCCCGACTACAAACCCGTCTTCGTCGACGCCTCCGCCGCCGCCCCCGGCGACCTCCTCCGCGCCCGCATCACCTGGGCCGGCCCCTTCAGCCTCATCGCAGAGGCAACACCCCCGCATCCAAAAGAATAGATCGGAAACGATCCCTCTCACAGAGGGCACAGAGGCTCACGGAGGTGATTTCTATTCTGTTGTGGCAATGCCAGCGATGGATGACTCAACCGAATCCAATCCTCTTCGTCGAATACCGGTTCTTCCCCTTTGTCTCGCTTTCCCTCTCCAGCGCCGCCAATCGGTCGACGTTCTTTGCATCGCCCCCCAGATAGTACATCCCCTGCCGCACCGTACGGTAATCCCCTGGCGCCAAATCCGGAATCCGCGCCAGCCGCTCCGCCTCCTCCTGCGTCAGCTTCGTCCGGAACGTCCGCTCGAAAAACTGCCGCTTGCCTTCTTCCTCCAGAAACCCGAACTCCAGCTTGAACGTGAACCGCCGCGCCACCGCCGGATCCAGCGTGTTCCAGTGATTCGTCGCCCCCACCATAACCCCGTTGAAAGTCTCCATCCGGTGCAGCAGCTCGTTCACCTGCGTCACTTCCCAGCTTTGATGCGCCATGCCCCGGTCCTGCAACAGCCCATCGATCTCGTCGAAGAACAAGATCGCCTTCTCCGCTTCCGCCTCCTCGAATGCCCGCCGGATGTTCTTCTCCGTACCACCCACCCACATGCTGAGGATGTCGCTGCCCATCCGGACCACGACCTTGCTTCCCAGCGCCGCCCCCAGGTATTTCACGAACTCCGTCTTCCCCGTCCCCGGCGGCCCCGACAGCAGCAGGTTCATCCGCGGCCGGTCCATGCCGCCCGTCACGTCCTCCTCGGATTCCTTGCGGAATCGCCGGATCGCCTCCACCACCCGCTCCAGCGGCAAATCTCCCCGGATGTTCAGCCCTTCCAGCGAGTAATCCGCCGCCGGCATCCACTTGCTCTTGTCCGTCTGGATGCCCAGCAATTCGCAATGCGGCGCCATCAGTTTCTCCACCCACTTTTCGCACTCGGCCGCCTCGGGCTTCACGTCCGCCAGGTTTTTCAGCACAAGGGAAATCCCCCCCGCGCTCACCTCGTACTTCTCCGCCAGCTTTTCCTGCAATCCCTCCGGAAACAACCCGCCGAGGCTGTACTTCTCGACGTTGTTCTTCCAGATGGCCCGCCTCTGCGCCGCCGTCAGTTTGTCGAATCGGATCGAATAGTCGAATCGCCGCCGGCTCGATGGATCCAATTCACCCGCCGACGTATTGCTGATCCAGAGACAAGGCGTCTTCACCTCGTCCAGCAAGTTGTTCAGCAAACCTTTGTCGCCCACCGCCGTCGATCCTCCCCCCAGCAAGGCAAACAAGCCGCCGCCGCCGGACGTTCCCCGGAGCATATCGTCCGCCTCGTCCACAACCAGCAGGCTCTTCACTCGGTCTACCCGCTCGTCGCAAAGCCGCAGCGCCCCGACCCGGAACTCCGGCGTGCTGCACGTTCGCGCCGTGTTGTCGTTCTCGATGTCCTGGGAAATGCCATAGCCATTTAGTCCAAGCTCCACCGCCAGCGATTGCGCAAAGCTGCTCTTGCCGCTCCCCGGCACCCCGTACAGCAACACGTGGAAT
>CAYNHA010000237.1:0-22756 GCA_964397035.1 uncultured Verrucomicrobiota bacterium | reverse complement strand
GTGAAGTCGGGCGTGAGCGTGCCGCCGGAAATAAAGGAACCCACGCAGATGCCGATGGCGGCGGTCAGCGTGATGGGTTGGGCCGGATCCATGGCGAACCAGGCGGAAATGCCGCCGAAGTCGTGGAAGGCTTTGGCCATGGAGGCGGAGCCAAGCAGCGCAATGGCGGGCACGGCGATGATGGAGAGGATGGTGAGGGACTGGATGCCGTAGTAGGCCGTCAGCGTCATGCAGGCCCCGGAGACGGCGATAAGGGCAATGCGCGGCAGTCCGGGGAACATCTGGGCGACGGGCAGCGCAAACATGGCGACGCCGACGCCAAACCAGCCCACTTGAGTCACGCCCAGCAGCATGGAAGGGAGGATGGCGCCTTTCTCACCGAACGCACGGCGGGCGAGCAAGTGGGTGGAAAGTCCCGTTTTCGAGGCAATGTGGGCCAGCAGGCCGGTATAGGTGCCCAGCAGGAGGTTGCCGGCCAGCACGGCGGCCAGAAACGTGCCCGCATGCAGGCCGTTGCCGAGATTGGCGCCGGCATACATGCTGGCGGAGAAGAAGGTGAAGCCGAGCATGACGGCCAGCAAGGTGCCAAAACCGCGGCGGGCGCTGGGGTCGACGGAAGAAAATTCGTATTCGTTATGCATAGGGTTTGGAATGTGGAGATTTTGGGACTGCGGATCAATCCTGAACTAACAACAGGATAAATATGTGAAAATCCTGAAAAATCAGAGAAAAATTGAATTTAATTGTCAAAATATGTCAAAAATGGGTCATAATCCCTAAATTGTTCAAAATATTCCGATTTTTTGACCCTTTTGAGGGGTTCTGGGCTTGTCAGGGGGTGGGGGCGGGGAGTAGAGTCTGCGGGTTCATTTTTTTGAAACACCGTCTATTTTTCCGAATCGAGAATTTCTATGCAATGGCTGTTGAAGAGGATCCTGGGAACCAAAAACGATCGCGACCTGAAAAAGTTGCGTCCGTTCGTGGGGCGCATCAACGAGATGGAAGTCGGGTTGCAGTCGCTCGCCGACGACGCGTTGAAGGCGAAGACGGCCGAATTCCGTGCGCGGCTGGAAAAGGGCGAAACGGTTGACGATTTGATGGTCGAAGCCTTCGCGGTGGTGAAGAATGCCTGCCGCCGCTTGTGCGGGACGGTGGTGGACGTGTGCGGGCATCCGCAAACATGGGACATGGTGCCGTTCGATACGCAGCTCATCGGCGGCATGGTGCTGCACCAGGGCCGGATTGCCGAAATGGCGACGGGCGAAGGCAAGACGCTGGTGGCGACACTGCCGGTGTATCTCAACGCCTTGACGGGCAAGGGCGTGCACGTGGTGACGGTGAACGACTATCTGGCCTTGCGCGACGCCACGTGGATGGGCACCCTGTACAAGTACCTGGGGCTGACGGTGGGTTGCATCCAGAACCAGATGCGCCCCGACCAGCGGCGCGAGCAATACGCCTGCGACATCACCTATGGCACCAACGCCGAATTCGGGTTCGACTATCTGCGCGACATGGGGATGGCCTATCGTCCCGAGGAAATGGTGCAGCGCGGCTGGAACTACGCCATCGTCGACGAAGTGGACAGCATCCTGATCGACGAGGCCCGCACGCCCCTGATCATTTCAGGCCCCGCGCCCTATTCGACCGAGCAGTACCAGATCGTGAAGCCGTCGGTGGAGCGCATGGTGCGCAAGCAGCGCGACCTGTGCACGACTCTGATGCAGGAGGCCAAGAGCGCCATCGAGAAGGGCGATGACGAAACGGCCATGCTGAAGCTCTACCAGGTCAGTCAGGGCATGCCCAAGAACAAGCAGCTCCTTCATCTGCTGGAGGAACCCCAGCCCCGCAAGCTTCTGGAGAAGGTCTCCGGCATGATGCTGATTGAGACCAACAAGGAGCAGGCGCGAGCGTTGCGCGAGGACTTGTATTTCGTGATCGACGAAAAGAGCAACGACGCGAGCCTGACGGACAAGGGCTGCAACGCCATGAATCCGCAGGATCCCGACTACTACGTGGTGCCCGACCTGGTCTCGGCGCTGGCCGATCTGGATGGCAATGCGGAGCTCACCGACCAGCAGAAGTTCGAGAAGCGCCAGGAGCTGCAAAACCAGTTTGCGGACAAGAGCGAGCGCATCCACGCGGTGGACCAGCTCATCCGCGCCTTCAGCGTCTATGAGCGCGACGTGCAGTATGTCATCCAGGACAACCAGGTCATCATCGTCGACGAGTTCACCGGCCGCCTGATGCCCGGTCGCCGCTGGAGCGACGGCCTGCACCAGGCCATCGAGGCCAAGGAGGGTGTGCGCATCGAGCGCGAGACGCAGACGCTGGCCACCATCACCATCCAGAACTATTTCCGCATGTACAAGAAGCTCGGCGGCATGACGGGAACGGCCGAGACCGAGGCCGACGAGTTCCACTCGATCTACAAGATGGATGTCGTGGTGATCCCCACCAACCGCCCCGTGCGGCGCGTGGACGGCAACGACCACATCTACAAGACGCAGCGCGAGAAATTCAACGCCATCATCGAGGAAATCTCCGCCTGCTACCAGCGCAAGCAGCCCGTGCTGGTGGGCACCATTTCGGTGGACATGTCCGAGATCCTCAGCCGCATGCTCCGGCGCGTGAACATTCCCCACAACGTGCTGAACGCCAAGAACCACGCGCGCGAAGCCGAGATCGTGCTGAACGCGGGTCAGCCGGGGGCCATCACCATCGCCACCAACATGGCCGGCCGCGGCACCGACATCAAGCTGGGGCCCGGCGTCGTCTGGATGGACCGGGAACTGATCACCGGAAAAACCAAGCTGACCGACAAGCTGGAGGGGAAAACAATCCGCTCCTTGCTGGAGGAGCGTCCCTGCGGCCTCTACGTGATCGGCAGCGAGCGGCACGAGTCGCGGCGCATCGACCGCCAGTTGCGCGGCCGCTGCGCTCGCCAGGGCGATCCGGGCATGACGCGGTTCTTCGTCTCGCTGGAAGACGATTTGATGCGCTTGTTCGGCAGCGACCGCATCTCGGGCATCATGGAGAAGCTGGGCATCCAGGAAGGCGAAGTGCTGGAGCACCGCTGGCTGAACCGTTCGATCGAAACCGCCCAGCGGCGCGTGGAGCAGCAGAACTTCTCCATCCGCAAGCGCACGCTGGAATACGACGACGTGATGAACAAGCAGCGCGAGATCATCTACGGCTTCCGCAGCCAGATCGTCTCCGCCGAACAGGTGCGCGAGCACCTGATGGACGTGGTGCAGGATGTGATTTTCGCCCGCGCCGAGGACCTGGACGACGAGGAAGAGAGCCGGCTGGGCTTCGCCACGTGGGTGAACAGCCAGTTCCCCATCGGGTTCCATCCAGACCAGGTGGTGCAGAAGGAGGGGCGCCGGGGCGGCGTGGATGCCGAGGCGACCGCGAAGGCCGTGTACGGGCGCGTCGGCAAGGCGTATGCCGAAAAGTGCATGCTGGAAGACCCGGCGCAGCTCAATTCGATGGAGCGTTTCATCATGCTCAACGCGGTGGACACGCAATGGCAGGAATATCTGCGCAACATGGACACGCTGCGCCAGGGCGTGGGCCTGCGCGCCTATGGCCAGCGCGATCCGCTGGTGGAATACAAGAACGAAGCCTATACGCTGTTCGCGGACCTCATGGACCGCATCAAAGCCGAAATCGCCGGGCGCATTTTCCGCGCGACGACCTCTCCGCGCGCCTACCAGACGTTCCTGGGCGACCTGCACCGGCTTGCGCAGGCGCAGCATCCCACGGCGGCCCCGTTGGCCGGCGGCCATGCGGCGGCCCGTGCGCCTTCCGAGTCGCGGGCCTCCGCCAGTGTGGCGGATCCCGGTGCGGAGGCGGCGATGAATGCGGCGCTCTCGGCCTCCAGCGCCAAACCCGTGGTGCGCGATGCCCCCAAGACGGGACGCAACGACCCGTGCCCCTGCGGAAGCGGAAAGAAATTCAAGAAGTGCTGTGGAAAAGATGCCTGACATGGATGAACCCGTCGTTTTGAGCGAGTCGCAGCACGGGCTGCGGCAGGACCGGATTGCCTACGAAGCGTTGCGGGTGCTGACCCGTCTCGACGAGTCCGGCTACAAGGCCTATCTCTGCGGCGGCGGCGTGCGCGACCTGCTGCTGGGTCGGACCCCCAAGGATTTCGACATCGCCACCGATGCGCGGCCCGAAGAGGTCAAGCGGATCTTCCGCAACTGCCGGATCATCGGTCGCCGCTTCAAGCTGGCGCATGTGTTTTTCCGGGACGTGATCATCGAGACAGCCACCTTCCGCGCGCTGCTGGATGCCGCGCCCGAGGCGGAGGACGTGCCCCTGCCGTCGCGCCGGCACACCGATGTGCCGGATCCCACCTTTGCCACGCGCGGGGGCGTCATCGTGCGCGACAACGTCTACGGCACGCCCGAGGAGGATGCCCGCCGCCGCGATTTCACCATCAACGGCCTTTTCTACGACATTGCCGACAGCAGCATCATCGACTATGTCGGCGGCCTGAAGGACCTGGAAGCGCGCATCCTGCGCGTGATTGGCGACCCCGAAACACGGTTCCACGAGGATCCCGTGCGGATGGTGCGCGCGGTCCGCATTGCCTCCCAGTTGGATTTCGAGATCGAGAAAAGCGCCCGCGAGGCCATCATCAAATGTTGCGGCGACCTGCGGAATTCCTCCCGCGACCGCCTGCACGAGGAGATGCTCAAGATCCTCAACTGCGGGCGCGCGCTGCGGGTGTTCGAACGGTCGTGGCAAAAGGGTCTTTTCCAGACGATCTATCCCGCGTTTTCCGCCTGGCTGGAATCTCCCGAAGGCCATGCCTTCCTGCCGTGGGCCAAGAAGGCCCTGCGCCAGTTCGACGTGTGGAAGGACGCGGGCCTCAAGCCCATGCCCGCCTTGCAGCACGCCTTGCTGTTCGGCCCCTACATCGAGAGCCTGGCCCGCGCGCTGGCCGCCGAAGGCATGCCTGAATTCGAGGCCGTGCTGCAGGCCGTGAACACGGTGCTGCGCGACAAGGACAACCTGACGCAGATTCCCAAGGCCGTGGTGTTCGATGTCGAGCGCATCATGGGCATCCAGGTGCAGATGCGCAAATCCTCCGGCCAGAGCAAATACGCCACGCGCCTGCGCCACCGCAACGGTTTCGACGAGGCGCTGATCTATTTGAAGTTCGCCGGCGGCATGGACCCGGCGCGCAAGGAATTGGCCGCGGTGTGGATGGCTCCCGCGCCCGATCATGCGCCGCATCCGCACAAGCACGGGGCCCCGCACCCGCATCACGCCGGGGGCGGCCATCACCAAAGGGAATCGGCTGAATGAAAAAATGCCTGTTTGTTGGATTCTGGCTTCTGCTGGCGGCATCGGGGGAAGCCTTTCCGACCTGGATGGGGGTGTATGGGACGATTCCCCGCCACAATGGTGTGAACCCCGGGCAGTTCACGATCCTGATGAACGAGGATTACTTCGGTCTGCAGGCCAACGTGGGAATTCGGGTGAACGGCGGGGACTGGCAGGAGTCGGCCATGTCCTACCAGACCAATGTGAACGGCAATTCCGTGTGGGCCTACGTCCCGCCGGAGCCGTTCCCCTTCGGTGCGGAGGTGGACTATTATTTTCACGGCTTCGAGGGCACCAACCATGTGTACGACAGCGCCAATTCCGCCAATTATTTCAGTGGGCCGCTGTTCTGGACGGCGCCGGAGGACACGGGGCTGATTTCGTCCTATCCCGGCAACAACTACGGCAAGGTGAGGATGTGCACCCTGGGCGGGGATTTGATGGGTGCGCATTCCATTGGCGTGCTGGGAATGGCGCGCAGGTCCCCCGGAACCGAATGGGAAGCCCTGGCCTACCCGCTGGAAGACACGGGCATCGCCGATTTTGCCATTGCCGGCGATGAAGCCACCCTGGTGGTGGCTCGCCTGGCCGGCACGAATGTGGCGGTGCGGACGAGTTCGGACCGGGGCGAGACGTTTTCGGCCTCGGTGCCGGTGGCCGTACAGCCCGAAAACGCAACGTTTTCCGGTCTGAGTGTGGCGTCGGGCCGTCCCGGCGAATTCGGCCTGGTCTATGGAGTCTCGACGAATTGCTGCGGCGCGCAGCAATTGTTCTTCCTGCACTCCACCAACAGCGGCGCCACGTGGTCGGCTCCGGTTGTGGCGATGGACTCGGGCGATGCCTATGCGTACTACAGTTGGCAGGAATTGGGGCACAATGACGAGGGCTGGTTCCTGGCGGCCCGAAGCATATGGCCGGGCAGCAGCACCTTGATCATGAATTGCGCCCGCTCGACGAATGGCGCGGCATGGACGAACACGGTGCTGGGGGGGAACCGGGCCTGGAGCGAGCCGGACATGAGCCTGTCTTCCAACACGGTGGGCATCGCGGCGGACCCCTATTTCGATTCCTTCATCCGTGTGTGGAGCTGCCAAGGCGGCATCTGGTCCACGCAGAGCGTGGCCCGTGCGCTGGAGAGCGGACGAACCGTCCGGTTGAGCAACGACGGACACGGCCGCTGGTTCGTGTTCCGGCAGGTGGACAACAACGCCGGTTCGCTCTGGGGCACATTCCTGAGCCGCGACAACGGCCAGACGTGGACCACCAACCGGGCCTTGCCGAACCCCGCCGTCATGAGCGTCAACGACAACTTCACGCTGGAGCAGGTTCTGAATGTGGGTCCCAAGCAATATGTGCTCTGGCATGCCGATTACTACATCGGCACCTTCCAGCGCATGCACGAGGCGCAACTGCAATCGTCCGATGGCTACGAAGAGCGGATGGATGCGTTTTCGGTGGAGGGTTCCTCCTTCACGGTGAGCGTCGCGAACGTGGCGCCGGGCGCGACCAACCACTTGGAAATCAGCGCCAGCCTCTCGCCGCCGGCCTGGAAGAACGTGGCCACGTGGCGCGGCAATGGAACCACGACGAACTGGACCGGGACGACGGTCGCGCAAGGTTATTACCGGGTCCGGATCGAACGGTAGGTTTTGGATTTTTCCACACTGTGGAAAACTTTCGCACAACAGCAGAAAACAGGAGAACGAGAAATGGAACATATGGGTTGGTGGTCGATTGTGCCGCCGGTGCTGGCAATCGTGCTGGCGTTGGCGACGAAGGATGTGGTGTTGTCGCTGTTCCTGGGGATCCTGTCGGGGACGCTGATTGCATCGGGCGGAAACCTGTTCGCGGCGATCATGCTGTTCAGCGACAAGCTCGTGTCGAACCTGGGCGATGGCTGGAACATGCGCATTTTCCTGTTTTGCGCGCTGCTGGGCGCGCTGGTGGGGCTGATGGCCAAGGCGGGCTCCTCGCGGGCGTTCGGCGATTGGGCCAGCGTGCACGTCAAGACGCGCAAGGGCACGCTGCTGACAACGTGGGTGTTCGGCGTTCTGGTGTTCATCGACGATTACTTCAATTCACTGGCCGTGGGCACGGCGATGCGGCCGGTGTGCGACCGCATGAAGATTTCGCGCGCGAAGCTGGCCTACATCCTGGACTCCACGGCGGCCCCGGTCTGCATTCTGGCTCCGGTCTCCACGTGGGTGGTGACGGTGATGAGCTACATGCGCGGTTCGGAAGGGTTCGACAAGCTGGGCGTGAGCGAATTGTCCATGTTTATCCAGACGATTCCCTACAACCTCTATGCGATTTTTGCGATTCTGATGGTGCTGGTGATCACGCTGACGAAGCGGGATTTCGGCCCGATGCTGACGGCCGAACTGCGTGCCCACAACGAAGGCAAGCTGTATGACGCCGACACCTACGGAGCGGTGGCGGGCGAGATGGAAATGGCGCATGGCGTGGCCGAAGGCGAGCCCAAGACCACGGTGCGCCCGCTGGACATGGTGTTGCCGATGCTGTTGCTGGTGGTGAGCGCCGTGGCGGCGTTTCCGGTGGCGACGTGGTGGGCGGCGGCGGGGTCCGAGGGCGGTCCGGCGACGTTCATGGCGGCCATGCAGTCGATTCCGCTGCGCCAGGCGTTCGTGGATTCGGATGCGTCGAAGGCGCTGATGCTGAGCATCGTGGTGACCTTGGCGGTCAGCTATCCCTACATGCTGGCGCGGCGGTTGTTCACGATGCGCGCGGCGGGCGAGGCGTTCGTCAACGGCATCAAGAGCATGGTGCCGGCCCTGATCATTTTGTCGATGGCGTGGACGATCGGTTCCGTGATCAAGAGCGCGCCGGCCGATGGCGGCATGGGCCTGCCGAAGTTCGTGGCGGAGCTGGTGCAGCGCAGCGGCATGACGGGGGCGTTCCTGCCCCTGGGGCTGTTCATCATTTCCGGCCTGATCTCGTTCTCCACGGGAACGAGCTGGGGCACGATGGCGATCATGCTGCCCATCAGCATTCCGATTTCCATCGCGGTGGCGGAAGCGGGCGGCGATCCGGCGTTGCTGTTGCCGGCGGTGCTGGCCTCGTGCGGTGCCGTGATGGGCGGCGCGGTGCTGGGCGACCACGCCTCGCCGATTTCCGACACGACGATCCTGTCCGCGATTGGCGCGGGCTGTCCGCTGCTGGAGCATGTGACGACCCAGGCGCCCTATGCCTTGTTCGTGATGTTCTGCGCGGGCATCGGCCATCTGGTCGTGGGCCTGAGCCACAACATGTGGGCGGGACTGATCCTCACGGCCGTGGTGTTCATGGCCGGCCTGATCCTGTTGCCGCGGCTGATGCCGGGCGGCGGACGGGACGAATAGGATCCCGGTTTACGCCTTGCGGGAAAACGGCGGAGCGCAGGAATGCCTCCGCCGTTTTCTTTTTTGGATGCAGGTAAATCGTTTTTTATGGGAATATTTTTGCGATTGCGGGATTGACTCGGGAGGCGGAGGGGGCGTATAGTCCGCGCCATTCCGCCGCTTTGCGGGCGCATGGGCCCCTCGGCGATAATCTAAGAAAACATACGGAGATCACAGAAAATGGCTATCAAAGTCGGTATCAATGGATTTGGACGCATCGGACGCATGGTGTTCCGCGCGGCGATCAAGAACTTCTCGGACATCGAGATCGTGGGCATCAACGATTTGCTGGAGCCGGATTATCTGGCGTACATGCTGAAGTATGACAGCGTCCACGGACGTTTTGCCGGGACCATCGCGGTCGAAGGCAGCACGCTCGTCGTCAACGGCAAGAAGATCCGCCTGACCGCCGAGAAGGATCCGGCGGCCCTGAAGTGGAACGAAGTCGGCGCCGAAGTGGTGGTCGAATCCACGGGCCTGTTCCTGGACAAGGTGACGGCGGAAGCCCACATCAAGGCCGGTGCGAAGAAGGTCATCCTGAGCGCCCCCTCGAAGGACGACACCCCGATGTTCGTGTTCGGCGTGAACCACAAGAGCTACGCCGGCCAGACCATCATTTCCAACGCGAGCTGCACGACGAACTGCCTGGCGCCCGTGGCCAAGGTGTTGAACGACAAGTTCGGCATCGAGAAGGGCCTGATGACGACGGTGCACGCGGCGACGGCCACCCAGAAGACGGTGGACGGCCCCTCCAAGAAGGACTGGCGCGGCGGTCGCGGCATCCTTGAAAACATCATTCCCAGCAGCACCGGCGCGGCGAAGGCCGTGGGCAAGGTCATTCCCGAGCTGAACAAGAAGCTGACGGGCATGGCCTTCCGCGTGCCGACGAGCGATGTGTCGGTGGTGGACCTGACGGTGGTGCTCAAGAAGGCCTGCACCTACGAAGAGATCAAGGCCGCGATGAAGGAAGCCAGCGAAGGCGAGCTGAAGGGCGTCCTCGGTTATACCGAAGAGAAGGTCGTCAGCACCGATTTCGTCGGCGAGACGCTGACGAGCGTGTTCGATGCCGAAGCCGGCATCCAGCTCGATGCGAACTTCGCGAAGATCGTTTCGTGGTATGACAACGAGTGGGGTTATTCCAACAAGGTGTTGGAAATGATCCGCGTGATGGTTGCGAAGTAAGACCGCTTCGTCGACCCACCATTCCGCCGGGGCAATGGCCCCGGCGGAATGTTTCGCAATCGAAGGCAACAGCAGGAGACCCGGAAAATGGACAAGAAGACCTTGAAGGATGTGGAATTGGGCGGGAAGCGCGTCGTGATGCGCGTGGACTTCAATGTGCCGATCAAGGAAGGCGTGATCAGCGACGATACGCGCGTGACGGCGGCGCTGCCCTCGATCCGCTACGTGTTGGAGCAGGGCGCGAGCCTGGTGCTGATGAGCCATCTGGGCCGCCCGAAAGGGAAGGGCTACGAGGCCGAGTTCAGCCTGAAGCCCGTGGCCGACCATTTGTCCAAGCTGCTGGGCAGGCCCGTGGCGTTTGCGGCGGATTGCCAGGCGGCGGATGCCGAGGTGGCCGCGCTGAAGCCCGGCGGCGTGCTGGTGCTGGAAAATACGCGCTTCTACAAGGAAGAAGAAGCCAAGGTTAAGAAGACCGACGACATGACCGACGAGCAGCTCAAGGCCAAGAAGGCCGAGCTGAAGGAAAAACAGAAGGTCATGGCCAAGAAATTGGCCTCGTACGGCGAAATTTTCGTGAATGACGCATTTGGCGCGGCGCACCGCGCACACGCCTCGACCGCGGTGATCTGCAAGTACATCGGCGTGAGCGTGGCCGGGTTCCTCATGGAGAAGGAGCTGCGGTATCTGGGCGGCGCGGTGAACGCCCCCGTGCGGCCGTTCGTGGCGATTTTGGGCGGCGCGAAGGTCAGCGACAAGCTGGCTGTCGTGAAGAATCTGCTCGACAAGGTGGACACCTTGATCATCGGCGGCGGCATGGCCTACACCTTCCTGAAGGCGCAGGGCCACGACGTGGGCAATTCCCTCTGCGAGCTGGACCAGCTCGACTACGCCCGCGAGATGATTCAAAAGGCCAAGGACAACGGCAAGCAGTTCCTGCTGCCCGTGGACAACGTGGCGGCGGACAAGTTCGATGCGGCGGCGGCCACGCAGGTGGTCGGCAACGACATTCCGGCCGGCTGGATGGCGCTGGACATCGGTCCCAAGACCACGGCGCTCTATGCAGCTGCGATCAAGGGCGCGAAGACCGTTGTCTGGAACGGCCCGATGGGCTGTTTCGAGATGAAGCCGTTTGCGGCGGGCACGATGGGCGTGTGCCAGGCGGTGGCCGACAGCGGCTCCACCAGCATCATTGGCGGCGGCGACAGCGTCAGCGCCGTGAACAAGAGCGGATTGGCCCCGAAGATGACCCACATCAGCACCGGCGGCGGCGCCAGCCTCGAATTCCTCGAAGGCAAGGAACTTCCCGGCGTGGCCGCTTTGAACAACAAATGATTTTGAATTCCCCAACGACCTGAATAAAGAAAAGGATTGAACATGCGCAAGAAGATCGTGGCCGGCAACTGGAAGATGAACATGAACACCGCCGAGGCGGCCGCCTTGGTGAACGCCTTGAAGGCGGATTTGGCGAATTTCCGCGAGGTGGAAGTGGTGGTGTGTCCGCCCTTCACGGCCTTGAGCACGGTGAGCGGTCTGGTCCAGGGCACGCACCTGGATCTGGGCGCGCAGAACATGCACTGGGAAAAGAACGGCGCCTACACCGGCGAAATCTCGGCGGGCATGCTCCGCGAGTTGTATTGCCACTATGTGATCCTGGGCCACAGCGAACGCCGCCAGTACTTCGGCGAGACCGATGCGATTGTGAACCGCAAGGCCAAGGCCGCGCTGGCATCGAGCCTCCATCCGATCATCTGCGTGGGCGAGACCCTGCAGGAGCGCGAGGCGGGCCAGGTGGAAAACGTCATCACCACGCAGGTCACGGGAAGCCTGGCCGGACTTTCCTCGAAAGAGCTGCTGGATTCCGTGATTGCCTACGAGCCCGTCTGGGCCATCGGCACCGGCAAGACGGCGACCAGCCAGCAGGCGCAGGATGTCCACGCCTTGATCCGCAAGGTTCTGACGGGCCTGTATGACGCCACGGTGGCCCAGGGCGTCCGCATCCAGTACGGCGGAAGCGTCAAGGCCAACAACGCCAAGGAACTGTTCGGGATGCCCGACATCGATGGCGGCCTGATCGGCGGCGCGGCCCTCGACGCCAAGTCGTTCATTGACATTGTGCGCGCGGCAGTCTAAAACACTGACTTTTTCTAGCCGCAGGAGCAAAACAACATGTCCATTCTTTCTATTCTCAAAAGCGTTCTCTTGATCGTCGAGGCTCTCTCCGCGTTCTTGCTGATCGTGGTGATCTTGGCGCAGAAATCCAAGGACCAGGGCCTTGGCATGGCTTTTGGCAGTGGAATGGGCGAGAGCTTGTTTGGCAGCCGGGCTGGCAATGTGCTGACGCGCATGACCGTCACGCTGGCCTCCGTGTTCATGGCCACGACGATTCTTCTGGGCATCTTGTTTGCCCGCGGAGGAACGAGCAGCGGGTCGGTGATGGAGAAGGCCGATCGTGAAATGCCGATGGCGGCTCCGAGCGCCCCGATGGCATCGGCCCCGGCCCCGATGCAGCCTTCGCCGATGGCGGCGGAGGAGTTGCCCGTCGCCACAGCCAGCGAACCGTCTGCGCCTGTTGAGATGCAGATGGGCGAGGCGGGAGAACTGGCCCCCGTGGCCGCGCCCGAAGCAGTGGAGCAAACCGTGGTTGTCGAAGAAGCGCCTGCCGCGGCGGAGCCCGTGACGGAGGGCGAGCCGGCGTCCCAGGACTAAACGGGTGAAGAGCGTCCGGTCGTACCTGTCCCCGCGCAGTGGTTGCGCGGGGATTTTATTTTGCCTGTTCCTTGCGGCGGGTGGCTGCGGGAAAGCCGAATCACCGATTCGGGATGAGGTTCCCACCCTGCGCCTGACCACCGAACGCATTCGGGGGTTCGATCCGGCGCATGCGGGCGATCAGGCCTCGCTCCAGGCCGTGGGGAAGGTCTACGAGGGGTTGCTGCAGTATGCCTATTGGGATCGCCCATATCGCGTGGAACCCCTGCTGGCGGCCTCCATGCCGGAGGTGTCGGCGGATGGACTCCGTTGGCGGATTCTGCTGCGCAGGGGCATCTATTTTTCCGATGACCCTTGCTTTGCTCAGACCGGCGGCAAGGGGAGGGAAGTGGTGGCGCAGGATGTGATTTATTCCATCCTGCGGATTGCGGATCTGAAGGTGGCATCCGGTGGATACTGGGTGTTTCGCGGTAAAATTGCGGGCTTGGACGAATTTCGCGAAGCCAGTCGGAGCGAGAGCCCCACCGATTATGGACAGTCCATCGAGGGATTGCAGGCGGTGGGCTCCCATGAAATCGAAATCCGGCTGAAAGCGCCCTATCCCCAACTGCCGTGGGTGCTGGCCATGCCTTACGCCTTTGTGGTGCCGCGCGAGGCCGTCGGTTTCTATGGAAAGGAATTTGTCAACCATCCCGTCGGCACGGGCCCGTATGTCTTGGCCGGAGCGCGGCAGAACTACCGCTATGAATTCCGCGAAAATCCGAAGTGGAAAGAAACGGGCCGCGAGGAGTTCATGCCGGCGGGCGCTCCCACTTCGGATGCCGGGAGGCGGCTGCCGCTGGTTCCGCGCATCGTCAATTCAGTGGTGGGGGATCCTTCCACGGCCTGGTTGCAGTTCCTTTCCGGCCAATTGGACCGTGTGGATGTGAGCCGCGACCAATGGGACAGCATCATCACCCCGGAAAAGGAACTCCGGCCTGAACTGGTTTCGAGGGGCATTTCATTGAGCAAATCCCCGCAGTTGTCGGTTTCCTACACGGCCTTCAACATGGAGGATCCCGTGGTCGGGACCAACAAGAAGCTCCGGCAGGCGCTGAGCTGTGCATTTGATTCCATCCAATGGAAAGAGTTTCAGAATGGGCGGATGATGATTCCCAACGGTCCCGTGCCTCCCGGCGTGGCCGGGCATTCGGAAAAGGATCCGCCGTATCCGTTCGATCTGGAAAGGGCCCGGCGGTTGCTGGCGGAAGCCGGATATCCGGAGGGAAAAGACCCCGCCACGGGCCGCCGACTCCAATTGACGCTGGAGCTGGGTGGCGCGGATAATCCGGAGACCCGCCAATCGGCGGAATTGATGGCCAGCTTCATGGAACGCATCGGCGTCGTGCTGGAACCCAGCTACAACAACTGGCCGGCCTTGATCAAGAAAATCGAAAGCCGGCAGGCGCAGATGTTCAGCCTGACCTGGCTCGGGGACTATCCGGATGCACAGAATTTCTTGCAGCTATTTGCGGGCGAGAATGCTTCGCCGGGGCCGAATCGCTCCAATTACCACAGCGAGGAGTTCGACCGGTTGTACCGTGCGATGGTGGCCCTGCCCGACTCCCCTGAGCGCGAGGTCCTTTGCCAGGCCGCCACGGCTGTGGTGCTGGAGGATTGCCCGTGGATCCTGACGGCCTACCCCATGGCCTTCAGCGTTCAGCAGGCGCGCCTGCACAACTACCAGCGCCATGATTTTGCGTGGGGCATGGAAAAGTATTGGCGCGTCGAGTAGGGGGCCGGAACCCGTCAGTCCTGGACCTTCGCCAGATCCACATACACCAGGAAATGATCTGAAACGTGGCCGTTGAATCCGGGCTGCGTCAGGTTGTTGGCGGTGTCGGTTCCCCGTTGGATGGCGACCGGTTTGGAGACCTGCCAGACGGTTCCCGTGCTGACGTTGCGCGAGGCGAAGACGCGGTCGAATGCAGACGGTTCGAACACGAGGTTGGTGTCGCCATTCGGGCCGGCCTGCCGAGTGGGAATGGTAGTGCGTTCCTCGATGGGAAGGCCGCGCCAGAGATCCGTGTAGGCGCCCGCCAGGGGCTCCAGAGAGGGGTCGGTGGCGAACTGCGGAGTATCGGGATCCACGTTGGTGTCGCCCAGCAGAAGGGTGGCCGTGGAGCGCGGCAAGTTTTGAAGGGTTTCGGAGATGGCGTCGGCCGCAATGTGGTGGAGCGCAATCGCGCGCTGGGCTTGATTTTTCGGAGCTTCTCCGAAATTGGATTTGAGGTGGAGTGCATAGACCAGAAGGCGGAAATCCAGGCCGATGTCGAATTCGGCGCAGAGGGTTCCACGGGTTGGCCGACCGATGCCTTCCAGATTGTAGAAGCCGAGTTGGCGGACGAGGGAGGGCTCCAGCCGGGACAGCATGGCCAGATTGAGTTTTTCTCTTTCACCGGAAGAATGCCGTAATTTCGAAATATAAATATAGGCATAGGGGTGCTCGAGTTGGTCATTGAGGAATTCAAGGGCGCGCTTGTTTTCAACTTCCTGAAGAAGGAGAACATCGGGATTGGCCTCCGAAATGATTTCGGCGGCACCGCGGGCATGGCTCATGAACACGTCGGGTGTGCGCTCGGGTTCATCCCCGATCCCATCCGTGAAATGCTCGAGGTTGTAGGTGGCCACCCGGATGCGTTCTGGAACGGGCAGAGGTGCGGGGGCGTTGTCCGGGGCCAGCACGGGATCCAGCTTGACGATGCGAAGGCCCGGCCGAGGCTGGGCGAGAAGCCAGAGGAGAAGGGCCACGGCCACGAGCATCAGCGCGTAGAGAGGGCGGGAAAACGGGGCAGGGGGAGCATTCTTTTTCATGATTCTTTCCTTATCGCGCAAAAAAGGGGGAAG
Source organism: uncultured Verrucomicrobiota bacterium (assembly GCA_964397035.1). GTDB lineage: Bacteria > Verrucomicrobiota > Kiritimatiellia > CAIQIC01 > Lenti-01 > Lenti-01. The sequence goes on along the minus strand of CAYNHA010000237.1, from coordinate 7,244 downwards.
AGGCCAGCCAAAAGCGTGGCTTGCTTTTGGCAGCGCAACATATACGGCTCCATTGTTCCACCGTGTGGAAAAATGTTTCCATGGTGTGGAAAACCCAAGCTATCACATATAATTATAAGTGATAGTGGAAAGGAGGAGAGAGGGGGCAAGAAGGAATTGCGTGTGGCCGTGGCTTGTGGTAGACCTACGCACCAATCGGGTTATGGCCCGGGCATACAATGGAGAAAACAATGAAGAAGTGTTGGTTGGCTTTGGTGTTGACGGTGTTGTGCGGAACCGCGGCGTTTGCGGAGTGGGGAACGGTGGCCGAGGTGGTGGCGGGGTCGCAGGCGGAAGCCACGGAGTTGGCCGTGAATCGCTATATCCGCACGGTGGAAATTGAATGTACGTCGGGTTCCGTGCTGATCAACACCCTTTGGGTCCGGGAAGGGGCGGCCAAGACCGAGATCCGGGTGGCCCGTCGTTTCAATGCCGGCGAAAAGCAAGACATCGACCTGGGCACCAATCGGAACGTGACCGGATTCCGGATCAGTAACCAGGGTCCCGGAAAATTCAAGGTCCACGCCAAGTAAAAAGGGTGATTTGGAAAAACGAAACCCCTGTTTCGAGCTTGTTTTTGAAGGAAATTGAGCGGTTCCGAAAATTTTTTCAAAAAAAGTTGACATGAGGTGCGGCGCGGGTATGATGCGGCGCAACATTTGAGGCTGTCGGTAAATGGCTTCAGGTGGGGAAAATAGCGGTCAGACACAAGATTTAGCGCTTTCCGAGCCTCTCCGGGAATCCCTAGGTTCGGTTTCGTTATGTCTTGTGCCCGTCATGTCAAGGGACAGCGGGAAAGGAATCGCAACGTGCCTGTGTAGCTCAGTTGGCAGAGCACGTCCTTGGTAAGGACGAGGTCAGCGGTTCAATCCCGCTCGCAGGCTCCAAATCATTTTGAGTGTGGAAAGAAACAGGCGCCGGAAGCGGCGCGAGAATTTAAAAAAGAAACAACCATAGGGAGACTAACCATGGCTAAGGATAAATTCGAACGGACAAAAGCCCATGTGAACGTCGGCACAATCGGCCACGTGGACCATGGCAAAACGACGCTGACGGCAGCGATCACCTACACGCAGAGCCTGAAGGGCATGGCGAACTACATCAGCTACGACCAGGTGGCCAAGGCCTCCGAGTCGCAGGGACGCCGCGACAAGACCAAGATCTTGACGATCGCGACGTCGCACGTGGAATACCAGACGGCGAACCGCCATTACGCCCACGTGGATTGTCCCGGCCATGCGGACTACATCAAGAACATGATCACCGGTGCTGCGCAGATGGACGGCGCCATTCTGGTGGTGAGCGCTTCCGATGGACCGATGCCCCAGACGCGCGAGCACATCCTGCTGGCCCGCCAGGTGGGCGTGCCTGCGATCGTGGTGTTCCTGAACAAGGTCGACACGGTGGATGATCCCGAACTGCTGGACCTCGTCGAGATGGAAATCCGCGAGTTGCTCACGAAGTACGATTTCCCCGGCGACACGACCACGATCATCCGCGGCAGCGCCATCAAGGCGATTGCCTCGAAGGATCCCAATGGTCCCGACTCCAAGTGCATCCAGGAGCTGATGGACGCCATTGACACGTTTGTCCCAGAGCCGCTCCGTCCGCTGGACCAGCCTTTCCTGATGCCGATCGAGGACGTGTTCTCGATCGAAGGTCGTGGCACCGTGGTGACCGGTCGCGTGGAACGCGGCATCATCAAGGTGGGCGAGGAAATTGAGATCGTCGGCCTGCGCGACACCGTGAAGACCACGGTGACGGGCGTCGAGATGTTCCGCAAGCTGCTGGACCAGGGCCAGGCGGGCGACAACATCGGCGCGTTGCTGCGCGGCTTGAAGAAGGAAGACGTGGAGCGCGGCCAGGTCATGGCCAAGCCCGGAACGATCAAGCCTCACAAGAAGTTCAAGGTGAGCGTGTATGTGTTGAGCAAGGAAGAAGGTGGACGCCACACGCCGTTCTTCAAGGGCTATCGTCCCCAGTTCTACTTCCGCACGACGGATGTGACGGGCGACGTGACGCTGCCGGAAGGCGTGGAGATGGTGATGCCGGGCGACAATATCGACATGGACGTCGAGTTGATCACGCCGATTGCCATGGAAAAGAACATGCGCTTCGCCATCCGCGAAGGCGGCCGCACGGTCGGCGCCGGCGTGGTGTCGGAGATCTTCGAGTAACGAGATTCCGGGAAGGTCGAGAGGCGGCGCGGAGACGTGTCCGCCTCCCGGTCCCCGAATCTGGAGTTTGAAATATGCCCAGGGAAAACATCACATTGGCCTGCACGGAGTGCAAGCGCCGCAACTATGTCAACACCCGGAACAAGAAGACTAAGACCGAGCGTCTTGAGTTGAAGAAGTATTGTCCGGCGGAGCGGAAGCACACCGTGCACCGCGAAGTGAAGTAGTCGGGACCAAACGGATTACGGCATTCAGCCCACAGGCCAGTAGCTCAATTTGGCAGAGCACCGGTCTCCAAAACCGGTTGTTGGGGGTTCAAGTCCCTCCTGGCCTGCCAATCCCGGAAGGGAATGGCGGCGAGAGACCTGGATACGAAAAGGCAAGCAGAGATATGAGCAAGATTGCAGAAAGCATCGGAGGAATCCGCGCGTTTTTTGGCGAGGTCAACGCCGAACTGAAAAAGTGCGCCTGGCCGACGCGGCCGGAGCTGTTCGATTCCACGGTGGTGGTGATCATTTCCGTTGGCCTGCTGGGCGGATTCGTGGCGGTTTGCGATGTCGTGTTGCGCGAGCTGATCCGGCTGGTGATTTAAGGGCAGGGGGAGAAACCGGCGTCATGGATAAAAAGTGGTATGTGTTGCATGCCCTCTCCGGCCAGGAGGGGAAGGTGCGGGAGAATCTCGCCAAGCGTGTCCAGATCGAAGAGATGCAGGACTACATTGGCGAAGTGCTCATTCCGACGGAAAAGGTTTCGGAGGTCAAGCAGGGAAAGCGCACGACGCTGACCCGGAAGTTTTTCCCGGGGTACGTGCTGATTGAAATGGCCTTGTACGACGAAAACAAGCAGCTGATGGAGAAGCCTTGGACGTTCATCCAGGCGACGCCGGGACTGATTGGATTCATCGGCGGCGACCGTCCCGTGGCCTTGCGCCCGGACGAAGTGGAAAAGATTCTGCAGCAGATCGAGGAGAAGAAGGAGCGGGTCAAGCCAAAAGTGGTTTTTGAGCCGGGCGAGTCGGTGAAGATCACGGATGGACCGTTCCTGAGTTTCAGCGGTTTGGTGGAGGAAGTGGACCCGGAACGCGGGAAACTGAAGGTGTCCGTCTCGATCTTCGGTCGTACGGCACCAGTGGAATTGGAATATTGGCAGGTGGAAAGGGGCGAATAGGCCCGGGTGGAAATTTATGGCGAAAAAAGTTACAGGCATAGTCAAATTGCAGATCCCGGCGGGACAGGCGAATCCTGCGCCCCCGGTGGGCCCCGCGTTGGGCCAGCAGGGCGTCAACATCATGGCGTTTTGCAAGGAATTCAATGCGGCGACGCAGAAGGAAGCCGGAATGGTCATCCCCGTGGTGATCACGGTCTATCAGGACAAGAGCTTCACCTTCATCACCAAGAGCCCTCCGGCTTCCTCGCTCCTGAAAAAGGCGGCGGGCATTGCCAAGGGATCCGGTGTGCCGAACCGCGACAAGGTTGGCAAAGTGACACGCAAGCAGTTGATGGAAATCGTCAAGCTGAAGGCGAAGGATATGAACGCGAGCGACGAGGACCATGCGGTGCGCATGGTGGCGGGCACAGCGAGAAGCATGGGAATCGAAGTGGAGTAAGGCGGAGCCATGGCATTTCACGGTAAAAAATATACGAAGGCGGCGTCCAAGGTGGACCGCGAGACTCTCTACACCATCGAGGGTGCGCTCCGGTTCCTGAAGGACAATCCAACAACCAAGTTTGACGCGACGGCAGAGATTGCCTTCCGTCTGGGCGTAGACCCGACCAAGAGCGACCAGGCGGTCCGCGGCACGGTGACGTTGCCGAACGGAACGGGCAAGACGGTCCGGGTGCTGGTGTTTGCGAACGGACCGGCGGCCGATGCGGCCCGCGCGGCCGGTGCGGACCTGGTGGGCTATGAGGACATGATTGCCAAGGTGTCGGGCGGTTTCACCGATTTCGACGTGGCTGTGGCCACCCCGGATGCGATGAAGGAAGTCCGCAAGCTGGGCAAGGTGCTCGGTCCCCGCGGCTTGATGCCCAATCCGAAGACCGGCACGGTCAGCGAGGATACGGCGTCGGCGGTGAAGGCTTGCAAGGCGGGCCGCGTGGAGTTCCGCATGGACCGCAACGGGAACGTCATGGTGCCGTTTGGCAAAATGTCGTTCGACGTGGCGGCGCTGCAGGGAAACTGCAAGGCGGTGATTGACGGCTTGAACGCGGCGCGTCCTGCGGCGACCAAGGGCCTGTTCATCCGTCGCGCAACGATCACCTCGACCATGGGCCCCGGGCTCCGCCTGGATCCCCGCGAGACGGCGTAGGCCCCACCCACAGGATTTGGAGACAAGACAATGAGACCGGAAAAAGAGGCGATTGTTAGGGAAATCAAGGATCAGCTGTCGTCGTCGACGTTTGTGATCCTGACGGATTTCACGAAAATGGATATGACCATGACGGCTTCCCTGCGGCGCAAGCTCCGCGAGACCGAAGCCCGGTTCCAGGTGGTGCCCAACCGCTTGTTCCGGGTGGTGGCGAAGGAGCTGGGCTACACGGGGATCGAGGCCGGACTGAAGGGACCCACGGCTCTGGTGTTTGGCTCGGGGGACGTGGCGGCGACGGCGAAGGCGCTTCGCGAGTTCACCAAGGCCAACAAGATTCCCGCTGTCAAGATGGGCCACATGGATGGCTCGGTGCTGTCGGTTGCGAACGTGGATGCGTTGGCGACGATGCCGCCGAAGAAGGTGTTGCAAGGGATGCTGGTTGGAACGATCGCAGCCCCGATGTCGAATTTGGTTGGCGTGATGAGCCAAAAACTGGCGAGCCTGGTGTATGTGCTGAAGGCCGCCGTAGACAAGAAGAGCGCCGCCTAGGCACAGGGCGGAACCAAGAACAATCACGGATTTAAAAAAACAAGGATCAGGAGATCAAAACCCATGAGCGATGAAGTGAAACTCGAAGGCAAGATGGCGGAATTTGTGAGCTGGATCGAGACGATTTCGGTTCTGGAACTTTCGCAGCTGGTGAAGGCATTGGAATCCCGTTTGGGCGTTTCCGCGGCGGCCCCTGTGGCGGCGGCGGCGGCCCCGGCGGCTGGCGGCGGCGCTGCCGCGGCGGAAGAAAAGACGGAATTCACGGTGGAACTGACGGATGCCGGCGCGCAGAAGATTGCCGTCATCAAGGAAGTCCGCGCGATCACCGGCCTGGGGCTGAAGGAAGCCAAGGACCTGGTGGAAGGCGCACCGAAGCCCATCAAGGAAAACGTGGCCAAGGACGAAGCCGAGAAGATCAAGAAGCAGCTTGAGGCTGCGGGTGCCAAAATCACCATCAAGTAGTTCCCTCCATGTCGTGTGACGGCCGCCCCGGGGCGCTTCCAGCGCGCTCGGGGTGTGCCCGTCTTTTGGTTTATGCGGTTTTTCACCCTTGAACGATAGGTGACCCGGATGGTTGAGAGAATCAATTTTGGCCAGTTGTCCGATGTGATCGAGCTCCCGGATCTGATCGAGATCCAAACCCGCTCGTATCGCGATTTTTTGCAGATGGAGGCCGCGCCCATGAAGCGCCGGGCCGTGGGTCTGCAGGCGGTTTTCAAAGAAGTGTTCCCCATCGAAAGCTACGATGGAAATTGCACCTTGGATTTCGTGAAGTACGAAATCACCCCGCCCAAGCAATCGGCCTTTGAGAGTTTGAAGGAAGGCGAGTCGCATACGGCGGCTTTGCATGTGACGTTTCGCCTGAAAAACCAGGCGGAAGTGCGAGAGGAAACCGTGTTCATGGGTGAAGTTCCCCTCATCACCGAGCAGGGAACATTCATCGTCAACGGCGCGGAGCGCGTCATTGTCAGCCAGTTGCACCGTTCGCCCGGCATCTGCTTCGAGCAGTCGGTTCATGCGAACGGCACGTTGCTGCACTCTTTCCGGATCATTCCGGACCGCGGATCGTGGGTGGAAGTCCAGTTTGACACCTCGGATCTGCTGAATATCTATTTGGATCGCAAAAAACGCCGCCGGAAGTTCCTGGCGACGACGTTCCTGCGGGCCCTGGGCTATGGGACGGATGATGAGTTGCTGGGTTTGTTCTACACGTTCGAGACGATCGACGTGGCCAAGGTCAAGGCCGAGCAGCTTGAAAACCGCGTGGTGAAGACCGACGTGGTGGATGCCGACAGCCAGAGTATTCTGGTGAAGAAGTTCGAACCCGTCAGCAAGGATTTGCTGAAGCAGTTGCAGGCGGCCGGCATTGCCTCTCTGGATGTGGTGAACGTGACGTGGGATGGGGGACTCCTGCTGAAGAGCGTCCGCAAGGATCCGGCCACCTGCGCCGACGATGCCCTGAAGGACATCTATCACAAGCTTCGTCCCGGCGATCCGCCGACCACTTCGAATGCCCGCCAGTTGCTGAAGCGCATATTCTTTGATCCCCGCCGCTATGACCTGGGCCGCGTGGGCCGCTACAAAATCCAGCAGAAGCTGGGTCTCGATCCGAAGAACGAGAGCCGCGTGCTGGAGAAGGAAGACTTTGTTGCGGCGGTCAAATACCTGATCAACCTGCGCAAGGGCGAGGGGACGATCGACGATATCGACCATCTGGGCAGCCGCCGTATCCGTACGGTGGGCGAACTGGTGGAGAACCAGTGCCGCGTGGGCCTGGCCCGAACGGAACGCCTGGTTCGCGAGCGCATGACGGTGTTCGACCAGCAGGCGGAGAAACTCACGCCGCAGAAGCTGATCAATCCCAAGGCGCTGGCGGCGGTAATCCGCGATTTCTTTGGCCGTAGCCAGTTGTCGCAGTTCATGGACCAGACGAATCCGCTGGCGGAGCTGACCCACAAGCGGCGTCTGAGCGCTCTCGGTCCCGGAGGTTTGAGCCGCGAACGCGCGGGCTTCGAAGTCCGCGACGTGCATTCGTCCCACTACGGGCGCATTTGTCCGATTGAGACGCCGGAAGGTCCGAACATCGGTTTGATTTCCTCGCTGTCCATGTTTGCGCGGGTGAACGAATTCGGCTTCATCGAGACGCCCTATCGCCGCGTGGTGGACGGGAA
>CAYNHA010000236.1:0-13553 GCA_964397035.1 uncultured Verrucomicrobiota bacterium | reverse complement strand
TGTTTGAAAAAATGAGGGGAAAACAGCATCCAAAAGGGGCAAAAAAACACCCCGAAGAGGGGTAGATTTTAGGGCTCAAGGGTATATAAAGGGTATATAAAAAGAGGGCACAATGGGCAATTTTCACCCTTTTGGGGCCGAACAGGGGGAGCGAAAAACGAGGCGAGAAATTGCGTTTTTACTCAATAAATACGGTGTTTTTCGCGTGTTTGGAAGGTCTGGGCCCAGCAGGACTTGAACCTGCGACCAAAAGATTATGAGTCTTCCGCTCTGACCAACTGAGCTAAGGGCCCGCCAACCTCGCGCATCCTGCCGCCGCGGCCCCGCGAAAACAAGCCTTTCCGAGCCACCCACCCTTTTTCACTTCCCGCATCCAGTCCCGACTGTTGAAAAAAAAACCGGCGCCGGCTTTCGCCGACGCCGAATGGAGCCATTTCGAGCCGCAGGTCTTACCAGCGCTCGACCGTCAGGGTTCCCCACGGCTTCAGCACGTAGTTGTAGTCGAAGTTGTTGTCTTCGCACACCACGCTTCCGTCGTCATAGACAACGTAGAATTCCACACGCCGCTCGCCCCGCCACTTGAATGTGGACTGGAACGACCAAATCTGGATGTTGGGATTTTGATAGGCCAGCCCCTTGAACGTGGCGGGAACCTTCGTCCAGGTCGCTCCGCTGTCTTCCGTGTAGACGACGCTAACGGATTTTTCCCGAACCGGCGCTTGCACGAAAATTTCTCCGCTCAGCCCGTAATAGTCCAGGCCCAGACGGTTTCCGGCCGGCCCTTCGATGCGCTGGTTGGCGGCCGAACGCAAGGCGATCTTTCCACCCACTGCCCCGGCCACGTAGCCGCCCGAATTGCTGTTCGCCTGCACCCCGTACCACTGGCCGTTGTTGTCGTCCGTCGTTTTGAGCATGGTGATCTGGTTGCCGATGGCTCCCGGCCTGCTCGCCTCGATCTTGAAGCGAATGGGACTGCTGGGAATGCATGCGGTGTAGATCTGGTTGTTCGTATAGTTGTGAACCAGATCCATTTTCGCCTGCTGCTGCACTCCGTTGCTCAGGGAATACACCACGTTCACGCTGGTGGCCGGCCAGTCCTTGTCGAGCGTAGCCGTCACCATGGTTTCCAAAACCCGCCCAACCGGACGGCGCACTTCGTCGCGCGCCTGCGCCGTGACCAGCCGTACTCCGGCAGGCTCTTCATTCTGGCCGGTGACAAACAGGTTCGTTTTTCCAACCGCCGCACTGACCGCCAACGACATCGCGAGGGACCAGATCCATACGCTTCTCTTCTTCATTCCGTAATCTCCTTGTAGCTCTTGGATTGTCGAGATCGCCACCTTGGCCACCTCTCTTGTTGCGGTCCCCCATACTGCATATGCCGTGCCAAGTTGGAGGGTTCCAAAATATTCCGGGAAAATTATTCCCATATTACATTCATGGATAATTAGATGTGTCTTTCTTTAAATTCAGGATTCACTCCCCTTCTGTTGCCTTTCCGTCCCGTTCTCCATTCTTCTGGCTATTATTCGCCACTGGATAGCCACTATTCTCCACTGTATCCTCATCCGGTTTCCCGTGTTCCCGTCGGGCACATCCTCGTTTCCCGGACTTGCTGTGCCGTTTCCCTGTTTCTGGGTAGGGCGCGACCGCCGGGCGCGCATCCTCCGTTCCTTTCCAGCGGGAATGATCCGATCCGTTTCTCACAGAGGGCACGGAGGTTCACGGAGGAAATGGGGTTCCTCTGTGTGGGCTCCGTAATCTCTGTGAGAGGAATTTTTCTCCGATCTGGGTGGAGAACGAGGGAGTAATCGGGGAGAGACGGCTCGCCCAGCGGTCAAGCCCTACCCGGAACCGATGGAAGAATGCAACAGGTCAATGAAACGAGGATGAGTCCCGTCCCGCCTCGCGCCCATTTACTTCCTTGCCCACTCGCCCGCACTCGCGTAGTCTGCGCCCCATGTAGAGGCTGGTCCGGGCAACGATCCCCCCATCCGCATGTGCGCGGAGGCCCGACGTGAATCCCCGTTCCGGCACAACCAATACGGCGTACGCATGACGAACATGGATGCATTGCTTCGGGCCAGTTCCGAACTGGTCGGCTGTCTCGATGAACAAACCCTCATCCAGAAAATCATCGAAGAGGCCGCACTGGTCCTCGACGCCGAAGCCTGCTCCGTGATCCTGCTGGACGAAGCCAACGACGAATGCTTCTTCTATAGCGCCAGCAACAGCGCCAGCACCGGACTGAGCAAAATCCGCTTCAATCGTTCCCTCGGCATCGTCGGCCAAGTGCTGGAGTCCGGCCAGGCCGTCGTCGTGGGCGACACCCGCCGCCACCCCCGCCACTACCGCGGAGTCGACACCAAAACCGGAATCCAGACCCATACCCTCGTGGCGGTTCCGCTGCGCCTGAACAACCGGCTGATCGGCGTGGTCGAAGCCATCAACAAGAAGAACGGCGTGGACTTCACCCCGGACGATGTCCAGTTGCTTTCCATCTTCACCAACTTCGCCGCCGTGGCCATCACCAATGCCTGGACCTATGGACGCTGCCTCAACGAAGCCCAGGCCTTCCGGGAAGCCGCCGCTCGCGGCACCGTCTTCCTAGGCAACAGCCCCGCCATGGCCCGCGTCTGGAAAACGATCGACAAGGTCGCCGGCGCCCGCTCCACCGTCCTCCTGCGAGGCGAAAGCGGCTGCGGCAAGGAAGTCGTCGCCGCCGCCATCCACCAGCGCTCGCCCAATCGCGACAAGCCCTACATTTGCGTCAATTGCGCCGCTCTGGAATCCAACCTCCTCGGCAGCGAGCTCTTCGGCCACGAAAAAGGCGCCTTCACCGGCGCCGTCGCCCGGCGGGCCGGTCGCTTTGAACTGGCTTGCGACGGAACCCTTTTCCTGGATGAAATCGGCGATGCCGACCTCGCCGTTCAGGCCCGCCTCCTCCGCGTCCTGGAATCGCGGACCTATGAACGCCTCGGCTCCTCCGAAAGCCTGAAGACCAACGCCCGCATTCTGGCCGCCACCAACATGGACCTCCCGGCCGCCATCAAGGCGGGCAAATTCCGGGAAGACCTGTATCACCGCCTCAACGTCGTCTCCATCCACGTCCCCCCTCTTCGCGAACGCCCCGGCGACGTCCCCGGCTTCCTCGACTTTTTCGCCGCCCAGTTCGCGGCCGACATCAAAACACGCCCCATCCGCTTCGCTCCCGACGCCGTCGACGTGCTCACCCGCTACGATTGGCCCGGCAACGTGCGCGAACTCCGCAACCTCGTGGAACGCACCGTCGTCCTGGCCGATTCCCAGGAAGTCCATGCCGACGCCCTCCTCGACATGTTTCCCACCCTGCGCAATCTCTCCCCCTCCCGGAACGCCCCCTCTTCTCCACCTCCCCAGAACCTCTGGGACATGGAAAAAGCCGCCTTGGAGCGCGCCTTGGAAGAATGCGGCGGCAACCTGAGCCAGGCCGCCCGCAAGCTGGGCATCGCCCGCCACCACATGCGCTATCGCATCCGCAAGTTCAACATCGACACCCCCCCCCGGAGCACGACACCATGAAGCGGCATGCCGGGATTCAGAAACGCTGGGAGGCCAGAGTCGCCGCCGCCATCCTGCTGGCCTGGTGCGGAACCTCGGCCCCTGCGGAAACTCCTCCCCCTTCCCCCGACACCCCTCCGACCTCCCTTTCCGAAGCCGCACAAAAGGGTGATGCCGGCGCTGTACGTTCCCTGCTCGATCGCGGCGCCAATCCGCTGGAGCCCGATGCGCAAGGCCAGACACCGCTGGCCCTGGCGTTCCGTTCCGGCTCCGCCGAAACGGTCGCCCTCCTCCTTTCGACCGGCAGCACCGCCTATCTGGATCCCTCCCTCGATTTCCGCGCGCCTGCGGGCCCCTCCACGCTCGACGAAAGCGATTGGCAAAAAGCCCGATCCATCCTGGACGCCCTGTTCCGCTCCCACCCCGATGACGAGCCCATCGTGTTTGCCTATGCCCTCTCCTGCCTCTCCGCGCAGGACTACGCCCACGCCGAATTCGCGCTGGGCCGCCTGGTCGCCGTCCTCAACCCCGCCAATTTGCGCGCCCGCCGGGAACTGGCCCAGCTCTACATCCTCACGGGCCGCCCCGCCCAGGCCCGCCGGGAACTGGATGCCATCCTCTCTCTCCTGCCGGACTCCCCCATGCGCCAATCCGTCCGTTCCGATCTGGACGCCCTCGCCGCGAGAGACAAACGGTGGACGTTCGGCCTCCGGCTCAAAACCGGCTTTGTCCACGACGACAACGCCAATGCCGGCCCCAGCTCCGACATCATCGAGGTCCGGCCCATCCAGCTCGGCCCCCTGACGCTGGACACCCTTCGGCTGGCTCCGGAGTCGAGGCCCGCATCCGCTTCCGGCGCCTATTACTCCATGGAATTCCAAACCGCCCGCACTTTGGGCGACCAGGGCATCTGGGATGCCGTGGGCGAGTTCGGCATTCGCGGCCATTATTTCCCGGACCACAGCGATTACGACAGCCGCCACGTCGAGGGCGGCATCGGATTGCGCCGCAATCTTCGGCACTCCGCCAGCCAGGCCATGCTCTCCCTCGGCTGCGTGGGCTATGGCAGCGACCCCCTCCTGCGCTACGCCGCCATCCGCCCTTCTCATACCATCGCAACGGGCGCCCAGGACCAATGGTGGTGGACCACCGAGGGACTGCTCGAACTGCGCGAATATGAAACGCTCACCGCCCGCGACGGCCAATTCGCCGAAGTCTCCCAAACCCTTCGCCGCTTCTTCGGCCCCTCCCGCCACCACCTCGGCGCCACCCTGGCCTGGCAAACCGACCAGACGGACGATGGAATCTATCGCTACAACGCCCCCGCGCTGGAACTGGGCGGAGTCTTCGTCCTCCCCGCCCGCCTCTCCGCCTACGGCAAGATCCGATGGCTCCGGCGCGACTATTCCCTCCGCGACCCCCTCGCCCCCTGCTCCCGCGTGGACAACCAATGGACATGGCAGGCCGGTGTTCGCTGGCGCATCGGTGCCAGATGGGAACTGGACGGCGGCTACCAGCGCCTCGACACGGATTCCACCTTCGACCTGTACGACGTGGAAAGAAACCTGTTCACCGTGGGCGTCACATGCCTGCTATATTGATCAACATGGAGACCGAGCAATGAAAACGGCATCCGTTCGATTCGGAATGGGCCTGGTCCTCGCCCTGCTGCTTTGCATCCCCGCATGGGCAAACCCCATCGGCCGCGTCACGGCTCTCCAGGGGCAGGCCGTTGCCTCCGCCCCGGGTGCCTCCGAACGAGCGCTCGCTCCCGGCGAACCCGTATTCCTGAACGACACCCTCTCCACCGGCCCGGGCGCCAAAATGCTGCTGCTCCTGCTGGACGAATCCACCCTCGCCATGGGCGAACGGAGCATCCTGGTGCTGGACGAATACACCTATGCCCCCCGGAACAAAAAGGAAAACCGCAGCGCCCTGAGCCTGCTCGCGGGAACCCTCAAAATCATCTCCGGCGAAATCACCAAGCTCAACCCCGACCGCTTCCGCGTCCAAACCCCGCTGGCCACTGTGGGCATCCGCGGCTGCCACCTCGGCTTCTCTTCAACCGACAACCAAGTCGATGTCTACGTGATCTCCCTCCGGACCAACGAATCCATTTTCGTTCAGGCCATCGAGGACCCCTCCGGCAACTCCGCGGACCCAAGCGCATCCGAACTCGCCGTTTCCACCCCCCTCCGCAAGATCACCATCTCGCGCGGAGGCGGCCTCGAAGAACGTCCCCTTTCGATGCCCGAAATCATGGACTTCATCGAATCCGTATCGCCCTCCGCGTCCGCCGCCAGCACCCCCGCTGCAACATCCTCCCCTCCGGCATCCCCTCCTCAGGTCGCCTCCGCTTTCACCGACGAAGAACAGGCCGATTGGCCCTCCACCGTGGTCCAGCAATCCGGCGATGGCTCGCAGGGCTCCCTGACCCCCGGCATGCTCGCCGAACCACTCCCGACGCCCGAACCCGAAGCCGATCCTCCGGCACCGCGCCCTGACCCGCCAGATCCCACCCCCGTTCCACCCGCGCCCGATCCGGACCGCTTCGTCCTCCGGGGCGGTGGCACCGACTGGCAGTGGGGCATTTGGGAAAACGCGGCCGGTTCTCCCCTGCGCACCGAATTCAAGGGAACCATGATGGATCAATCCGATTGGAGCGCCACTCTGGCCGATCCGACAAGCTATGCCCTGTCGGGCATGGGCGAGGCCGCCGCGCTGGTTCGACACGGCGACCGCACACGCCTCCTGGAAGGCACATGCCATGTCACTTTCAATTGGGGTGGCATGACGCCCGGTACGCCTGCAAACTTCTATGGATCGATCACGCTCAACAATGCCGCCGGGGATTATCTCGCCATGGGCTTGTTAGAATCCGTGGACTCTTCCGCCGTTTTTACAACGGTCCCCATCAACTATTACCTCTCCGTGGATGGAGAATCGTTCAGTGCTTTCACTCAGGGCAGCGCCAGCGGTTATCTGGTCGGCCATTCCCCCATCGATACTCCAACCGGAATCGTCGGGGAATTCGCGATCGAACATGGCTCCGATGCCTCGGTTTGGGGAGGATTCGGATCGGACCTGGCCCCATAGCGGGCTGCCATGCCCTCCCGGCCCCGATCCCCGGCCATGAAAAAAACGCCCACCTCCGCCTCCCCCCGCAACGGCAGTTTTCACGTCTGGCTGGCCGGCTTGGCCCTCACCGCCCTTGGCATGGCCATCTATATCGCCCAGCCCGCCTTCGTCCAATCCGCCTCCAATCTGCTCTACGACGCCTTCATGCGGACCACCCACCAATCGCCGAAAAGCGATTCGGTCGTCCTCCTCGACGTGGACGAGGAGAGCCTCGAAAAAATGGGTCAATGGCCCTGGCCCCGTTGGATGCTCGCCGACCTGGCCAACGAACTGTTCGATGCCGGAGCCGCCGTCCTTGTCTTCGACATGCTGTTTCCGGAACCCGACCGCACCTCGCCCGCCGCCATCGCCGAAACGTATGGAAAACGCTTTGGCCTGCCCCTCCCCCTGGATGACCTTCCAGAGGATTCCCGGGACTTCGATGCCTTCTTTTCCCGCGCCATCCGGGATCGCCCCGTCGTGCTGGGTTGCGAAATGATCCCCGGCGGCAACCCCGCCGACGGAATCGCCTACCCCGAAAACGATGGCTTCGCCAACCGCGTGAACATCCATTCCCCTTCGGCCTCCCCCCCCACTCCAACCCTGTTTTCCGCCCTGGACGTCAAACAGTCGATTCCCCTCCTCGGCATCGGCACCCACCGCGGCTTCATCAACGCCCTGCCCGATGCCGACGGCACAATCCGAAGCACACCCCTGGTCTGGTCCTGGGGAGACCGGCGCCTGTATCCCTCCCTCGCGCTGGAGGCGTTCCGCCTCTTCCGTCGCGAACCGTGCGCCACAGCTGTCGCGGACCACGACGGCCTTCGGGAAATCCGCGTCGGCAACATCCGCATTCCAACCGATGCGCTGGGCCGCATGGCCCTGAACTACCGCTCGATCGGCACCAGCGATCACGGCTTGGTCTCCACCTTCCCCCGCATCCCTGCCCACCTCGCCCTCTCCGGCCGGTTCGATCCCGCCCAGGTCCGCAACCGCATCGTCCTCGTCGGCACCTCCGCCGCCGGTCTCAAGGACGCCAAAAGCACCCCCCTGTCGCCGGTGTTCTCCGGGATGGAGATCCACGCCGTCGCCCTCGACAACCTGCTGGCCGGCGACATGCTTCGCGCGCCCTCTTCGCCCATCGGTCTCCATGCCGTCTTCATTGCCCTGGTGGGAATCACCCTCGTCTTCCTTTGCACCCTCGGCCATTCGCGCCTTTCCTTCTTCGGCTTCCTGGCCCTGCTAGCCGCGCTGCCCGCCGGCAGTTTCTGGCTCCTCTCCCGCCACGGACTGGCCTTCATCCCCGCCTGGGAGATCCTCACCCTGGCCCTCCTCTATCCTGTCCTGACCACCCTTCGATTCTGGCGCGAAGAACGCCAGCGAAAATGGGTGCGGACCATGTTTCGAACCATGGTCTCCGACCGCGTCCTGCAATACCTGGAACAGCATCCGGACAGCTTCTCCAGGAACGGCCGGAAAATGCAGGCCACCGTTCTCTTTTCGGATCTCGCCCGCTTCACCACCCTCTCCGAACACATGCCGCCCGAGCAGGTCTCCCGCCTGCTCAACCACTACCACAGTCCCATGACGGACATCGTCCTGCAACGGGACGGCTATCTCGACAAATACGTCGGCGACCTCATCATGGCCGTCTGGGGAGTCCCCTTCGCCACGGAGGACCATGCCCTGCAAGCCTGCCTCGCCGCCTTGGAACAGCAGCGCAGACTGGCCGAACTGGCCCCCGAATTCCACGCCCTCTTTGGCTGCGAATTGAGCATGCGCATCGGCATCAACACCGGCACCGTCACGGCCGGCAACATGGGCTCGGAACGCCGCTTCCAGTACACCGTCGTCGGCGATCCCGTGAATCTCGCCTCCCGCCTCGAACAGGCCGGCAAACTCTACGGTGTCCCCATCCTCGTCGGCGAACGCACCCGGCTCGACGCGGGCGACGCCATCGAAGCCCGCCTCCTGGACCGCATCCTCGTCGCCGGAAAAAGCATCCCCGTCGACGTCTACGAATTGATCGGCGAAAAAGGCACGATGTCCCCCGCCCGGGCGGAGTTCGTCCGCCTTTACGAAGAAGCCCTCCATGCCTATTGGCAGCGCCAATGGCTCCCGGCCCGCCGGGCGCTGGAACAGGCGCGCCAACGGATTCCCGCCGACCCCGCTCTGGAATTGCTCGCCCGACGGATTGCCCACTTCGAATCCTGTCCTCCCCCGGCCGATTGGAACGGCGTCTTCAGCGAAAGCAACCCTGGCCTCCGGAATGGAACGGGCGATGGATAACGAACTTTCCCACCTGTACCGCATCGAATATGACGACGGAATCGTCCAAACCTTCGACATTCGCCTCCATGCCCTCACCTTGGACAACAACCTCGATTCCGGCCCCGCGCCGGATTGGGCCCGGCGCGGCGCGTTTGGATGCGTCAACCCCTCCTGCCCCTTGCGGCCGGATGAAACATGCCCCTTCGCCAGAATCGTCCACTATCTCCTGACTCTTTTCGACAATGTCCGCTCCACCCAAATGGTCGAGGCCTCGGTCCGCACCCCCCACCGCACCACCACCAAGCGCGTGGCCATCCAAGCCGTTGTCGGCAGCATGGCTGGCATTCTCATGGCCACCTGCGGCTGCCCCGTCCTCGCCCGCTTCAAACCCATGGTCCGCTTCCACCTCCCGTTTGCCTCCCTAGAGGAAACCGAATACCGCGCCTTCACGATGTATGCCCTGGCCCAGTTTCTACGAGACCGGCGTCACCTCTCCCGGGACGACGGACTGGACGGACTGCGCCGCTTCTATAACGAAGTCCAAGCCCTCAACCGGTTGGCGGCCGCCAAAATCAGTGCCCTTCAGAAAATGGACGCCACCATCAACGGCCTCGTCATTCTCGACACCTTTGCCTCCAGCGTGACCTTCTCCCTCGACGACAACGACCTCGATCACATGGAGCATATCTTTTCCGATTGGCTCAAATAACACTCACCCCTCTCGACCTCCCCCCGGTTCCCCTTTTCACGCCCGGCCGCAAAATTTCGCCCGAAACCCGATTCCGCCCTTGACGCCGGGCCGCAATCCCCTATGATGCCCGCTCGTTTGTAAGGAAGAAGGAATCTCGATGAAAACTGCCCTTTTGGAAAAAGTTGAACAAAGCCAACTCAAAGAAACCGCCCCTGACTTTCAGATCGGCGACTCCGTTCGCGTCCACGTGAAGATCAAGGAAGGCGACAAGGAACGCATCCAGCTCTACGCCGGCACCGTCATCGCCCGCGATGGCGGCGGCTCCAGCCAAACCTTCACCGTGCGCCGCATCTCGTATGGCGAGGGCGTGGAACGCGTGTTTCCACTGCATTCCCCCTACGTGACCAAGGTGGAAGTGGAACGCAGTGGCGTCATTCGCCGCGCCAAGCTCTACTATCTGCGCAACCTCACCAGCAAGCAAAGCCGCCTGAAAGAAGTTCAGGCCTGATCGGATCGGCTCCTTGCTCCGCTTCGAACAGGAAGCTTGGAGCGCCGGATCCCTCCGGGTGGCCGGTGTGGATGAGGCGGGTCGCGGCCCTCTGGCAGGTCCTGTGGTCGCCGCCGCCGTGGTTTTCGAAAAGGATTTTCTCGAAACCGAAGCCTCCCGCTCCCTCGCGGGCATCAACGATTCCAAAAAACTTCCGGCCTCGCGCCGGAAGTTTTTTTATGACCTCCTCTCGGCCTGCCCCCACGTGCAAATCGGCATCGCCAGCGCATCCGTCCAGGAAATCGATTCCCTCAATATCCTGCGCGCCACCCATCTGGCCATGGCCCGCGCCGTGGGTCAACTCTCCCCCCCTCCCGAACTGGCCCTCGTCGATGGCCTGCCCGTCAAGGGTCTTCCCGTTCCCCACCGCGCCATCGTCGGCGGCGATGCCCTGAGCCTCTCCATCGCCTCCGCCAGCATCCTGGCCAAGGTGACCCGCGACCGCCTCATGGTCGAACTGGCCGCGCGCTATCCCGAATACGGATTCGACCGCCACAAGGGCTATGGAACCCAGGCCCACCTCGACGCCCTTGGCCGCCACGGCCCCTGCCCCGCCCACCGCAACAGCTTTGCGCCGGTCGCTCAGCGCCTGCTGGGGTTCTAGCCATGCCGCTTCCCTGGCCCTTTTCCCTCTTCCGGAAGAACAAGGACCAACGGCCCCAAACCCACCGCGCAGGCGCCTGGGGCGAACAACTCGCCGCCGATTACCTCAAGCAGCGCGGATACCGGATGCTCGGGAAAAATGTCCGCTTCGGTTCGCGCTGCGAGCTGGATCTGGTGGTTCGGTCTCCCGCGCCCGAGACACTCGTTTTTGTCGAAGTCAAAACCCGGAGCACCGAGGACTTCGGCCGCCCCCTGTCCGCCGTGGATCGCGGCAAACGCCGTGCCCTGGGCCGCGCCGCCATGCGCTACCTGCACCGCATCAGGGCCAAGCCCGCGCGCATCCGCTTCGATGTGGTCGAAGTCATCGGCTCCCCGGACGGAAACCCACCCGTCATCCGTCACATTGAGAATGCATTTTCGCTCGGCCCCGGCTATCGTCTCCCCTGGTGACATGAGAACGCCCCGGTTCATCTGGATGCTCTGCGCCGCCTGCCCCCTCGCATGGGCGGGTTGCGCCCACGCGTTTCTGGAAGACTACGAATTCGCCCCGGAGCAGATTTCCGAAGCCGGGCAGGAAATCATCGATCGCCTCGCCCCTCAATCCTTCAAGGACCGGTATCGATTCTATACGCCCGAAGAAGTGCTCGGCACCTTCAGCTCCATGCACGAAGCACTGACTGGCGAAAGCGTCGACGCCCTCGCCGCCATGCAGCCTCGCGCGCAAAAAACCCTCGCCACCCTGCGGGCCAATCCCAAGACACAAGACTACGCCGACTGGCTCCAGGCCCGCATGGACTTCATCGACATGGCCGCCGAAGTCCAGCGCGCCATTCCCTCCGCACCCGCCAAACCCCCGCTTCCGCCCCATCCCACCACTCCGCAAAAACCCTTGCCCCCTCATCCCACGACGCCACAGAAACCCCTCCCTCCCCATCCCACCACGCCACAGCCCAAGCCACCGCTGATCCCCCATCCCACCAACGCCCCGCCCGCCACCGTCGCCACTCCGCCGCCCGCCACCGTCGAAAAAGCCCGCAACCGCTACGTCGAAAGCAAGGAAGTCTGGCTCCGAAAACTCGCGAACCGGCCCGCCCCCGCGCGCGCCGCCGCCCTCCTGCCCGAAGTCAAACGCGCCTTCCGTGCGGAAGGAGTCCCCCCCGAACTCGTCTGGCAGGCCGAAGCCGAATCCTCCTTCAACCCCGAAGCCCGCAGCCCCGTCGGGGCCGCCGGCCTGTATCAGTTCATGCCCGCCACCGCCCAGCAATTCGGTCTCCGCCTCTCCCCCGAGGATGAACGCCTCGACGCCATCAAAAACGCCCGTGCCGCCGCCAAATACCTCAAAACCCTCCGCAACCGGTTCGGCAACTGGTCTCTCGCCTTCGCCGCCTACAACTGCGGCGAAGGCCGCGTCGCCAAACTGCTCCGCGAAACCGGCGGACGGACCTTCGACGACATCCACGACAAGCTCCCTGCCGAAACCCGCATGTATGTCCCCAAAATCGCCGCCCTCGTCCAGCTCCGCGAAAACATCAATCTGGACAGCCTCTAGCCCTCCTCTTCCCGCCGTTTCACCCCCCCCCGAAGCCGCCTCAAAAGGGATACTGTTTTATAAAACATGATCCCTTTTTGAATGGCTTTCCCGTGGACCTCCGTTTTGCAAAAACGTTTCGCCCGATTTTCCACTTTTCCCGTTCCTGCTCTTGCACCCCCGCCACGCTTTGGTAGCATCCCCAACGATATAAAGACAACAACCTCATCAAACGAAAAGGTCATCATGAACGCAGTTGAAATGCTCAAATCCATCCAGAAGCTCAACGCCAGCCTGTATGGCAAAGACTTCCTCCTCACCTGGGACAAATCCGTCGACGAACTCAAGCTCGTCCTCCAGACCGCCGAGCTCCTCAAGAAACTCTACGAAGAAAATGTCTCCCTGCGCGTCTTCGACACAGGCCTCGCCATCTCCAACTTCCGCGACAACTCCACTCGCACCCGCTTCTCCTTCTCCTCCGCCAGCAACCTCCTCGGCCTCGCTGTTCAGGACCTCGACGAAGGCAAATCCCAAATCGCTCACGGCGAAACCGTCCGCGAAACCGCCAACATGATTTCCTTCCTCACCCAGATCATCGGCATCCGCGACGACATGTTCCTCGGCGCCGGCCACACCTACATGCTCGAAGTCGCCGAAGCCCTCGACGACGGCTTCAAGCAGGGCGTCCTTCCCCAGCGCCCCGGCATCGTCAATCTCCAGTGCGACATCGACCACCCCACCCAATCCATGGCCGACCTCTGCTGGCTCAAGGAACACTTTGGCTCCCTCGAAGCCCTCCGCGGCAAAAAGATCGCCATGACCTGGGCCTATTCCCCCTCCTACGGCAAGCCCCTCTCCGTTCCCCAAGGCATCATCGGCCTCATGACCCGCTTCGGCATGGATGTCACCCTCGCCCATCCCCAGGGCTATGACCTCATCCCCGACGTCGTCGCCCTCGCCGGCAAGCAGGCTCAGGAAAACGGCGGTTCCTTCAAGCAGGTTTCCTCCATGGAAGAAGCCTTCGCCGGCGCCGACATCGTCTACCCCAAGTCCTGGGCACCCTACTCCGTCATGCAGAAGCGCACCGACCTCCTCCGCGCCAAGGATCAGGAAGGTCTCAAGACCCTGGAGAAAGCCTGCCTCGAGCAGAACGCCAACTTCAAGAACTGGGAATGCGACGAAGCCAAGATGAAGCTCACCAAGAACGGCGAAGCCCTCTACATGCACTGCCTGCCCGCCGACATCACCGATGTCTC
>CAYNHA010000235.1:0-2672 GCA_964397035.1 uncultured Verrucomicrobiota bacterium | reverse complement strand
CCGGGTTTTCCACAGTATGGAAAACTTTTTCCCGATTTTTCCACACAATGGAAAGCGCGCGCCCCGCGCACGGACTGCCGCAAGGCAAGTCCCAACGGGACGAGGGCCATCCGTGGCCCGAAGCCAAATTGTTTCCACACTATGGAAAACTGCATCGCAAGACTGGAGCCGCGAATCCCCACGCAGGGGCGCGGACTTTAGGATCGGGCACGGAAGCGGCGGATCAGCTCGTTCGTGGAGCTGTCGTGCGCCAGCGGAGTATCCTTGGACTTCAGCTCGGGCAGGATGCGGTTGGCCAGCACCTTTCCGAGCTGCACGCCCCACTGGTCGAACGAGAAGATGTTCCACAGCACGCCTTGCACGAAAATCTTGTGTTCGTACAGCGCCACCAGTTGTCCGAAGGTTTCGGGCGTGAGGGTCTCGGCCAGCAGCGTATTCGTGGGGCGGTTCCCCGGAAACGTCTTGTGCGGCAACAGCTTCTCAGGCACGCCTTCTGCTCGGCATTCGTCGGCCGTCTTGCCAAAGGCCAGCGCCTCGGTCTGCGCGAAAAAGTTGCTCATCAGCTTGGCGTGGTGGTCGCCCACCGGATTGTGCGAACGGCAGAATCCAATGAAATCGCACGGGATCAGCTTCGTTCCCTGGTGGATGAGCTGGTAGAACGCGTGCTGCCCGTTGGTGCCGGGCTCGCCCCACACCACGGGGCCCGTTTCGTAGGTCACCACCTTGCCGTTTTTGGTGACTCGCTTTCCATTGCTTTCCATGTCGCCTTGCTGGAAGTAGGCGGCAAAACGCGAGAGATATTGGTCATAGGGCAAAAGCGCCGTACTCTGCGCACCAAAGAAGTTGCCGTACCACAGGCCCAGCAAGGCCAGAATCACGGGCATGTTGCGTTCGAAGGGCGCCGTCGCGAAATGGCGGTCCATCTCGTGGTAGCCCTCCAGCATGCGGATGAAGTTTTCGGGTCCAATCGCAATCATCAGCGGCAGGCCAATGGCCGAGGTAAGCGAATAGCGGCCCCCCACCCAGTCCCAGAATTCAAACATGTTGGCCGTATCGATGCCGAAGGCTTTCACTTCCTTGGCCGCCGTCGAGACGGCCACGAAATGCCGGGCCACGGCGGCAGAGTCGCCCAGCTTCTCCACCAGCCACGCCCGCGCACTTTCCGCGTTGGTCATGGTCTCCTGCGTGGTAAAGGTCTTGGAGGCAACGATGAACAGGGTCTCGGCCGCATCCAGATCGCGCGTGGCTTCGACCACATGCGTGCCGTCCACGTTCGACACGAAACGCACCGTCAGGTCCCGCTGGCTGTAGGGCTTGAGCGCCTCACAGGCCATGACCGGGCCGAGATCGCTGCCGCCAATGCCGATGTTGACGATATTGCGGATGGGCTTGCCGGTGAAGCCCAGCCACTTGCCGCCGCGAACCAGATCGGCAAAGCCAGCCATTTTCTCCAGCACGGCGTTCACGGCGGGCATGACGTCTTTGCGGTCCACCAGGATCGGCGTGTTGGAACGGTTGCGGAGCGCGATGTGCAGCACGGGACGCTTTTCGGTCTCGTTGATTTTCTGGCCGCTGAACATGGCGTCGATTTCCGCGCGCAACTCGGCCATGGGACACAGGGCCTGCAGCAGCTTCAACGTCTCGGCCGTGGCCAGGTTCTTGGAGTAGTCCAGATACCAGCCTCCCGCCTCCAGCGTGAAGGTGGCTCCGCGCGCGGGATCGGCGGCGAACAGGTCGCGCATCGAAACGCCCTTCATGTGCGCCGCATGCGCCTTGAGGGCCTTCCATTCCGGGGTGGTGTCGAGTCGTTTACGCCGTGCCATGGGAAATCTCCTGTTGTGGGAAATGCAAAAGATCCGTCCGGCCAACCGGAAAATGGAAGACCGGACGGATCATGAAACCAAAGACTATTTCTTCACCGGAATCCGTTTGAAGCGGCCGATCTGCGGCAGCTTGCCGACGATGGGCCGGATGTAGTCGAGGAAGGCTTTCGTCACATCGCAGCCATTGGCGGCGATGAACGCATCCGGCATGTGGCGGGTTTCCTTCGCCACGCTGGAGAGGGGCACACGCTCAAAATACACCTGGTACTTCTTGCCGGGCTTGCGGCGGATGGCGATGCTGCCGTCCACGTCCGCGCTGGTGGCGCACTTGACGGCCTCGCGGCCCACGGCAAACGCCTCCTTGGCATCGTTCTCGGAGACCACGCCGGGGAAGGAGCGCTGCAAATATCCGAAGGTGTCCGCGCGAAGCCGCGAAATGTCGGTTTTCTTCTTGATGAGGCCCACGAGCGCATCGCCCAGCGCGCCCGAACCCGACAGCTGCACGTTGCCGTGGCTATCAACTTCCTTCGAGAAGGCCGCCGCGATCGGGGTGCCGGTGATGTCGGAAATGCCTTCCGAAACCGCCACCACGCAACGGCCATATTTTTCGTAGACTTCCTTCACCTGCCCGGGGAACTTCTCCAGATCAAACGGACGTTCCGGCAAATAGATCAGGTGCGGGCCGGCGCCGGGATAGGTGCGGGCCAAGGCCGAGGCGGCGGTCAGGAAACCGGCATGGCGCCCCATGATGACGTTGATCTTCACGCCCGGAAGCGCGGCATTGTCCAGATCGTCGCCCATGAACGCCTGCGCCACGAACTTCGCGCTGCTGGCAAAACCGGGAGTGTG
>CAYNHA010000234.1:0-30279 GCA_964397035.1 uncultured Verrucomicrobiota bacterium | reverse complement strand
CGATCGATGACACGCGGATGAGGGAATCCAACAAATACCGGAATTTCCATGAAATCATCCCGCTTCTCACCCCGATGGATGTGTTGGGAGCGAAATATCGGCGTGTAGGCCGGGATTTCGATGGGGGCTATGTCATGCTGGATGATTTCTCGTCTCAAAAGTTCGATGCCGCATACAGTTTTGGAATCAACGATGATGTGTCCTGGGATGAAGCCATGGCGGCACTGGGAATGGACATCTTCATGTACGATCACACCATCGAGAAGCTGCCGAAGCAGAATTCGCGTTTCCATTTCTTCAAGGAAGGTGTCACGGGCGATCCAGAAGAAAAGGGTCTGGAGACCCTGACTCGCCTGGTAGCCAGAAACGGCCATCAAAAGGCCAGGAATCTCATACTCAAGATGGACGTTGAGGGGTATGAATGGGATGTTTTCGAGGAGACATCCAGCGATGTGATGGGGCAGTTTTCACAGATCGTGCTTGAATGGCATGGGTTGAATCCGAACAAACCCAAGGCGGATTTGGCCAAGGTGTTGGCTGTTCTGAAGAAAATCAACCAAACGCATCAATCCATCCATGTTCACGCCAATGGATATTGCCCGATTAGCTGGTTGGGCGAATGGGTTCTCCCCCATGTGCTGGAAGTGACGTATATCCGCCGTTCGGATTACGCGGATCGGCTTGTCCGGAACACCCGGAGTTTTCCAACGAAGCTCGACCAGCCGACGTTCCCGTGGTTGCCCGATGTTCCCCTCGGAACGTTTTCCACGGAAACGAAGGGGAAGTAGCCCCAAGCGGCCGGGGAGGACTCGGCCCTCCGGAAAACTCCACCATGGGTATTTTGCTGCGATGGGGGCGCTTTTCTGCGGGAATCTTTTGACGGATGGGGGCAATTCTGCGATAACGCTTAACCGAGAAAGTGCCGGGTTTGGACTCCGCAGGAGTTTCGGCGTTGTGATTGGATATGGAATTTTAGAGAAGCCTATGTTGGCATCGCACAATACAGTTTATATTCTCTGCGCGTGGGTCGGGCTGGCGGTGGCGGGAGCGGCCTACGGGCAGGAACCGCAAAGTGTGAAGGCCCGGCCTGTTCTGGGGAACGAGGTCACGCCTTTCCTGCGCTATGATTCTTCGGTGGTGGCGACCAACGCCAAGATTTCCGGGCCCGTGACGAACATGGCGATTGCGGGAACGTGGAGCGCGTGGACGGGGCGGTATCCGATGGTGTCGGTGGGCTCCAACCTGTGGGAGCTGGATACGCGCACGCTGGGGGCGCGGCTGGGGCGCCACGAATTCAAGTTCATCGTCAATTCGGAGTGGGAAAGCGGCGACAACCGGCTGCTGCCGCTGAACCTGGATGGCGAGATCGAGCGCGCGCCGGCGATGATCCAGCGGGCGGTGATCGACGATTTCAACATGATCCGCGTCCATTTCAAGCAGAGCCTTCCGCCGGGCATCACGCCCGTGGCGACGCTGGATCCGCCGGTGCCGGTGATGTGGACAGAGGTGGTGACGGCGGAAGAGGATGCCCGCCGGACGGGCTATTTGCTTTCACAGGGCGTGGTGACGTTTCTGTTCGACCAGTCTTCCTATGGGCGGGATCTGCCCAAGACGACGAAGGTGGTGGTGGCGGGCAATTTCACGGGTTGGGATGGCAGCGGCGGCGGCGGGAAGTGGGTGTTGAAGCGCGGGCGGATGCCGGGTACCTGGGAAGGCACGGCGCAGCTCGGAGGGATGCGGTTGCCGCCGGGCGAAAAGGAGCTGGTGTTCAAGTTCGTGCTGAACGATTCCGAGTGGCTGACCCCGCCGGAAACCGCTTCGAATGCGATGCAGGACGGCAAGGGCAGCGTGAATTTGAAGCTGAATGTGCTTCGGAGCGGCGGGGCGGAAATCCGGGTGCACACCTCGGAACCGCTGGATTTGACGCAGTCGTATGTGCTGCGGATCGATGGCGTGACGGACCGCCCGCTGGGCGTGATGGCCACGCCCGATGGCGTGTTCGACAAGATCCACAGCGACAAGCGGATGGGAGTCACGCTGGACCGGGCCCGCGACACCACCACCTACCGCCTGTTTGCCCCGCGGGCGCGCAATGTGTGGCTTTGCTTCTTCGACCGGCCCAGCGCGGTGACGTGGACACCTTCCTTCAAGCGGTTCCCGCCTACGGAGGAGTACCGGATGTGGAAGGACCCGGCCGATGGCGTCTGGGAAATCTCCACCCGGGGGCTGGATATCGGACGCTATTACGGTTTCCGGGTGGATGGACCGCCGGGCGACGGGGAAGCCTTCGATTCCTTCGCGGTGGTGGGCGATCCCTACGGGCGCGCCGCGGCGAACGCCAACGGGCTGACCATTGTGGTGGATCCGTTCGAGACCAATGCCTGGTTCAAGGGCTGGACCGATCAGGACTGGGAGACGCCCGATCCGCAGGACGTGGTGATCTATGAATGCCATGTGCGCGGCATGACGGTGCATCCGTCTTCCGGTGTGCCGGCGGACAAGCGCGGCAAATATGCCGGTCTGATGAGCACGGTGGGCGAGGGCACGGGCCTCGACCACTTGAAGGCGCTGGGCGTGAACACGATCGAATTGCTGCCCATCAGCGAGTTTTCGGAGAGCACGGACCCGTACAACTGGGGCTATTCCACCGTCTATTATTTTGCGCCGGAGTCGACCTATGCGATGGAGCCTGAAAAAGGGTCCTCCTACTTCGAATTCAAGAAGCTGGTGGACGACCTGCACAACCAGGGGTTTGCCGTGGTGCTGGACATGGTCTACAACCATGTTGGCGGGCCCAACAACTTCGCGCTGATCGACAAGAAGTGCTATTTCCGCCTCAACCACGATTTGACGTTTTCCAACCATAGCGCGTGCGGGAACGACGTGAAGACGGAATCGCCCATGATGCGCAAGCTCATCGTGGACAGCATCGTCTATTACATGAAGGAATTTCACGTGGACGGCTTCCGCCTCGACCTGGCGGAACTGATCGACATGGAGACGATGCTGGCCATCCGCGATGCGGCGCGTGAAATCAATCCCAAGGCCATTTTGATTTCGGAACCGTGGAGCCCGGGCCGAGGGGAAAACAAGTACCAGCTCCGAGGGACGGGCTGGTCGGCGTGGAACAACGATTTCCGCTATGCCTCCAAGGATTTCGTTCGCGGGTCGGGCAACCGCGAATGGCTGCAGGCGAGCCTGTTCGGTTCGGTGAACACCTGGGCGCTGAATCCGCTGCAGCCGGTGAACTATCTGGAGAGCCACGACGACATGGCGTTCATGGACGAGATCAGCAGCAACCGGGGGAACGACGGGCGCGTGCTGACCGACCGCGAAGTGGCGATGAACCGGCTGGCGGCCACCATCCTCTTCACCTCGCTGGGCAAGTCGATGATCTACGAGGGGCAGGAATTTTTGCGCAGCAAGTGGGGAATCAAGAACACCTACAACCGGGGCGATGCCGTCAATGCCGTGCGCTGGACCGATCGCGAACGCCCCCTGGCGAAGCAGGCACTCGATTACTACGCCGGATTGATCCAGTTGCGCACGAGTCCGGAAGGAGCCACCTTCCGCGTGGCCCAGCGTCCGCCGCAGAACTACTACCGCTGGATCATGCCCGGCAATTCCAAGCTGATGGGCTATATCGTGAACGTGCCGGAACTTCACGCCGGGCGGGGATTCGCCGTTCTGCTGAATGCGGACGACCGCGAGCAGCGCATCCCCGTGGAACTGCGCGGGGACACCCGCTGGAAGATGGTGGGCAACGGGCGCGAGATCAACCGGAAGGGGTTGTCTCCCCGCGGCTGGCCTTCCGGCAAGACCCCTCCCGTATGGGAGCCGGGCTGGACGGGGGAGATTGTCATTCCTCCTCTGGAATCCGTGATTCTGATGAACGGGTTCTAGGCGAGCCATGAATCTTCTGGAACGAGTGCTGGATCGCCTGCCCCGGAGCGGCGCCGGCGTACTCGGCGTATGGATCGGCCCCTATTGGACGGCCGTGCAGACGGAGGCGGGCGCGGGACTGGCCGCGACGATGCTGGATTCCGGGCCCACGCATGGCGAGCACGCCCAGCGGATGGCGGGCGCCGGAAAATTGACTTCTCTGGCGGCCCGCGAGCTGGCGGAATGCGTGCTTTCGGATTCTCCCCTGGAGCGCAGCGTGGGCCTGGCCACGCTGAATGCGATGCTGCCCGAACCGAAGGGGCGAACCACCGAGCGCAACGCCGGAGAGCTGGCCATCGAAAAAGGCGCAGGAAAAACCGTAGGCGTGGTGGGGTGGTTTCCGTTCATTCCCCCATTGAAGCAGGCGGCGGCTTGTGTGGAGATCTTCGAGAAAGATCCGCAAACGGGATGGGCCATGACCGCTTCGCGCGCCGAACGGATTGCCCGGTGCGACGGGCTGTGCATCACGGCTTCCACTCTTTTGAATGGCACGCTGGACGAACTGCTGCAAGCGGCCCGCCCGGAGGCGTGGAAAATTCTGGTGGGGCCCTCCGCGCCGCTCTGCCGCGAGTTGCTTTCGCTGGGATTTGACGCGGTGTGCGGTGCCCGCCTTGCGGACCTGCCGCCCGTGGTGCGCGTGATCCAGGAGGGTGGCTGTTTTCAGCAGATCCGGAAAACCGGCGCGGTCCGGTTGTTGACCTTGGAAGCGTGAACGCTTTTGGAACACAACGCGGAGTTTTCCACAGTGTGGAAAAAAGTTTTCCACAGTGTGGAAAACTCTGGAGGGGCGGGCGATGAAGGTGGTGGTTTGCGGAGGCATCGGGGCGGGAAAAAGCACGGTGGTGCGGGAGGCCATGCGGCGTCTGGGCTGGTCGGCGCCGGGCGGATTTTTCACGCATTGGGGGGGCGGGCCGCGGGGTTCCGATGAGCTGTATTGTTCAACGTGGGGCGGCGAACCGCATCTCATGGCCCGGCGCCGGGCGTGGAAGGCGGGGCCGGAGGATGTGCCGTACGAACTGGAGGCCGAGAATCTCCGGCGGATCGCGATTCCCAGTTTGGGTGCGCCCCAGGGACCGGTGGTGATCGATGAGCTGGGGGTGATCGAACTGGGCTTGCCGGAATTTCAGGAGGCGGTTGAGGATTTGTTCCGGCGTCCGGTGCCGGTGCTGGTGGTGATCCAGGAGCGGGCGCTGGAGCGGTGGAGGCCGATGTGGGGACCGGATGCGGCAGTTCGGTTTTTCCGGGTGAATGCGTCCACGCGCGAAGGTTTGCCGGAGCGGATCGCGGCGCTGTTTTGTTCGTGAGGGACAATATGGTTTGGCGTTGGAGGATGGACCTGTACTAGAATCGTGAACGGAGGCATGGTCATGGGCAACCCCAGGCAAACGAGAAAAAAAAGATTTGGCACGCCGGAGGAAACACCGCGTCTGCGGATCATCTGCGCCACATTGGGACCGGGCAAGGCGCAGTTGCTGGGGCTGATCGATGAAGAGCATTCCATCAGCGAGGCGGCGCGGAAGATGAAGATGAGCTACAAGCGGGCGTGGCAGTTGATCGAGGCGATCAACGCTTGTTTCGAGGGGCCGCTGGTGGAGTCCATCACGGGGGGGAGCCACGGCGGCGGCTCGCAGTTGTCGCCGCAGGGGAAGAAGGCGCTGGCGCTGTACAGGTCCATCTACGCGAAGAGCGCGGCCGCCGCGTCCCGGGAGCTGAAGCGCCTGCACGGGATGTTGAAGGCGTAGGCCCGGCGGGGCTACGGGACGGCTACGATGCGGTAAAACGCCTGGGGCCAGTCGGCCGGAAGCGTTCCGGTCCAGTTTGTGGCCGAGCCTGTGGAGATCACGTTGGTGAGGGTTGTCCAGCCGTTGGTTGGATGCAGGTTCGGCGTGTACTCGATGCGATGGGTCACAAGCGGCGTGAGGTTGGCGAGGTCCAGGTTCAGGGTGCCGTCCGCGATGGAGATTTGCGGCAGTTCCGGGGTACGGAGAACCACGTCCAGATCGAGATGCGGGCGATAGTCCGCTGTGTAGTTCAAGTCGTTGGAGCTGGTGAAAGGGGCGCGGGGTGTGCCGGAGGATGGCACGGGAAGTTCATCGATCTGGATGAGGGCGCCGTGGGCCAGCAGATTCGAGCGGGCGGCGGGATCCGCCAGCAGGGGGGCCAGATTCCAACTGAAAAAGCGGTCATGCATGTCGGGATTCAAAATTTCTTCTTTAACGCCGACCACGGGGAAATTCGTGTCGAAGTCGCCACCGGCCGTGTTCCAGGCGTTGGTGCCATCGAACGTGTTCCACGTGGCGCCATCCGCGACGCCGCTGCCATTTTTGGAGCCTTCCGAAAATGGGCGGGTCAGGGGATAGAGAGTGATGTTGCGTTCGCCGGTGTTGTCTTGCCAGACATAAAGCTGGACGTTGGCGGAGACGATATCGGCGGGGTCGAAGAGCTCCAGTTCGGGGGGCAGTTGAAACAGCCCGCGGCATACGGTGCCATCGGAGCTGTTGACCAGGGTTTTGAGAGTGGTTGCGGCGCCAAAGTTGAACGCGGCATTGGCGGGACGGCTATCCATGAAGGCATCCGCGGTGATGGGGAAGACGAGCTCGGCGGCCGAGGCCGTGAAGGTGAAGAGACCGGCCAACAGCGCGGCGCGGCATGCGGCTGGAAAGAGGAGGGAGGTGGGCATATCGGATTCCTTTCTAGTACAGATAGGGAAACCACGTGAGGTCTCCCCGTTGGGGCATTCGTGGGTTTTTGAGGCGGTCGTCCCACAGATCGTTTCGCCAGGTCACGTGGCCATCGAGATAGAGCACATTGCCGCCCATGCCGCCGAACGTGTGGGCGTGGCGCTCGGTGAGGGCTCGGGCATCTTCGCCGCCGTAGCGGCCGGCCGTGTTGAGGCCGCCGGTCTGGCCGTTGCCTTGCGAGGGGTCCAGCGTTTGCTCGAAGAGAAGAATGGTTTGGGCCGGCGCGATGGCCCGGCCCATGAAGAGAAAGCTGGGTTGCGGGAGGGTGTTCCAGGGAAGCCCGAAGGGGAAGTCGTGGGAGAGATAGGAATTCATGGCATAGCTGAAATAGCCGTCGGATTCGGGCGAATAGGCATAGTGCGCGTTGGGAATCGGTCGGGCGCCGGGGCATTGCCAGATGCCGCCGGTGGGTTTATGGCCTTGGGGAAACTCCCGCCACGGAGTCAGTCCCACATAGGGAGGCACCACATCCATCCAGCCGAATTCGCCGTTGTCGGTGCCCATCACCTGGCGCTCCGGACCATCGGGATGGGGCAGGAATCCCTTGTGGTCGGCGGCATACGCGAGAAATCCGATGCCCCAGGCGCGGAGGTTGGACTTGCAGGCGCCTTCGCGGGCGAGATCGATGCCCTTGCGGAGAACGGGAACCAGCAGGATCGCCAGCAGGGAGAGCATCGCGATGACCACGAGCAGTTCGATGAGGGTGAATGCGCCGCCGTCCGTTGTGCACGGACGACGAAGGCCAGGATGGAATCTCCAACACATGCGCGTAATATAAGGTTGGACATAACGATGTCAATTCTTGTTATATTCAATTGGCTATAACGTAGGAAGCCGCCCGAATGTCTTTGACGGAACGCAGGAACTGCGAGAAGGTGTCGGGCCAACGCAGGCGGAATGGCTTGGAGGAGAACAGACGATATGCCCGGTAAGGACTTGCTGCAACAGATCGATTTCGGCGCGCTGTATCGCCGCCAGGCCCGCGCCTCCACGTTCCAGGCGCGCACGGCGGCGGATTGGGACCGGCGCGCGGAGCATCGAAGCCGGAGCGAGAAGGGCAGCGACTATGCACGGGAATTCCTTGCCCGCATGGATCTCACCGATGTGGAAAGCATTCTCGATATTGGCTGTGGGACCGGGAATCTGGCTTTGCCGCTGGCGAAACGTGTCCGCCGGGTTCATGCGCTCGATTTTTCCGGCGAGATGCTTCGCCTATTGCGTGCCAACGCCCGCGCCGAGGGCGTGCGAAATCTGACGACCCACCGTTTGGCCTGGGCAGACGACTGGACACGGGTGCCGCGCGTGGATGTTGCGATTTGTTCGCGCGCCATGGATACGGCGGATCTTTGCGGGGCGCTGGTGAAGATGAACGCCAAGGCCCGTTTGCGGTGTTATCTGACGCTTCATGCGGGCGGGACGTTCATGAGCGAAGACGTGTACCGTGTGCTTCGCCGCCAGATGGTTCCGCGCCCGAATTACATGTACGCCGTGAATATTTTGTATCAAATGGGCATCCGAGCCCGCGTGGATTTCCTGCGCACAACGGGAGGGCTCACCTATGATTCGCCCGAGCAATTTGTGGAGGGCATTCGGTGGCGCGTGGGGCCGCTGAAAGCCACCGAGGAAAAACGGTTGCTGGATTACTTTGGCTCCCTCCCGCGCGAGGCGGATGGCCGCGTGAACTACCGCCACGATTTTGAGTGGGCACTGTTGTCGTGGGATCAAACGCCGTGATCTCGCAGGAGCGCGCGGAGACGGGGATCGACCGTGGTTTGGCCGTGGAGCGGCTGACTGCGTTGTGGGCGCTGAACGAGGCGGGACTGGGGGGATTGATCCATGCCCTGCGGGTTCCGTTCACGGGGGTCGTGGTCGGTTCGACCGCGGTGGTGCTGATTGCTCTGATTGCCTTTTTTGCCGAGAAGAAAGCCAGCGCCATCCTCAAGGCCACGGTCATGGTGCTGCTGATCAAGGCGGCGGCGAGCCCCCACACGCCTTTGCCGGCTTATGTGGCGGTGACCTTCCAGGGGTTGATGGGCGCGCTGTTGTTTGGCCTGTTGCCTTCGGTGCGGCTGGGGGCATTGCTGCTGGGATTGTTGGCGCTCTGGCAGGGGGCAGTTCAAAAACTGCTGGTGATGAGTCTCTTGTACGGTCGCTCCCTGTGGGATTCCGTGGATGCCGTGGGCCGATGGATATTGGAGCGGATGGGAAGCGGTCCCGGGGAGGTGTCGCCTACCGGTTGGTTCCTGCTGTTCTATCTGGGCTATTACACCGTGGCCGGGCTGATCACGGGTGGGTTGGCGGGAGCCATTCCGGGGGAAATTGCACAGGCGTTGAAGCAACCCCGTTCTTCGATGAGCCGTGATCCGGAGCCGGTGCCGGCCCTTCCTCCCCCTTCGCGAAAACGCTGGTGGCAGCGAACTCCTTTCAAGGCCGGTCTATTCTTGGCGGGTCTTTTGCTGGCGACCATGTGGATGACTCCCGGTCCTGCGGGATGGAACAAAGGGCTTTACGTGCTGGGGCGCGCAGTGTTGGTGCTGGCCCTTTGGATGGGCGTGATTCGTCCGCTGGGGTGGGCCTTGTTCCGACGGTTTCGCCGCCGCGAGCAGGATGCCTATGGCGTGGAGGTGTCGCGGGCCATGGCGCAGTTTCCCGCACTGCGGCAGGCGGCAGCCGTGGCCTGGCAGCAGAGCGGAGGAACCGTTGGCTTTCTCCGCTGGAAAAAGTTTTTGGTGGAATTGATCGTCGGGGTGCTGGCAAGACCATCGACGGATCGAATCGAAGGCTAGAATCCGTTGCGGATGGCGCAGAAGGCCCGGCGGGCCTTGTCGCCGCAGGCGGGTTCGGCTCCTTCGCAGGGGAGATCGGCGAGACGGGATGGAATTTGCCGGAGAAGGCGGCGGATGTCGGCAGGACTGGCGCCGTTGCTAAAGGCGATGCCGGCGGCGAGGGCGGGCGCGGCCTTGGTGGCGAGGCCGCATTGGCTGGATAACCGATTGTGCTTGGCGCTGAGGTGGATCTGGACCAGCAGGGAAAAGAGCAGCGCGGGCAGGATGTCGTCACCGTGCTGTTCGTAGAACTGGCGATAGGGGAGACCAATAAAAATGCCTTGGTTGCCGGATCCGGTGAGAGTCATGACGGGGTGCGAATAGCCGGACATGCGCCCGGAAATCCGCCGGGCGATTTGTTCTTTCAGCGGATGGCCTTTCTCGGCCGGAACCTGGCGCAGGATGAAGTCGCGAGCAAGAGCCTCCAGCTTGGGATGGCGGGCTTGGACCAGGTCGAAAATCTCGTCGAGCGTGGGGGGCGGCGGAAGAGGAGCTTCCCGGGGCGTGCAGTCTTTTCCCAGAACGACCAGTTTTTCAATGTGGTTGTGCCGTCCCTGTAAAAGGATTCCCGTGCGAAGGTCGGAGAATTGTAGCTCGACGAAAAGCCCCCTGCGGCGCACCGGGAGCACCCGGAGCCAATGTGGGTGCTTGAGAAATTCACGGGCGCGCTTCAAGTCAAAATCGGAAAAGACGTTGAAATCGTCGACGCGGGAGGCGAGGCCGGCGGCAGCGGCGGCCAGAATGCCGGTTTGACGGATGACCGGCACGACGGCGGTGGATGCGTTGCGGAAGGCGTCCTTGGAAATGCGGAGAACGGCACAAAGGCTTGCGGGGTCCGGCTGTTCGGGCAAGTGGCGGACAAGCGTGCGGAAGGCATAGGCGATGGCGGCGGGTTCCGTGCAGCCGACGACCTGGACGATTTCACTTTGGAGTAGTTGGAGGGCTTTTTGAGGGGTCATATTCAGCCTCTTGTGGCGATCATGGGTTTGTTTGCAGATTATGTTGTACCTGGCAGAAGAATTCCTGCGCTTCTGGATGGGGGGGAAGAAAGGCGGAAAGAGACTCCAGAATCCGCCGCTGGCGAACCTGATTCCGCGTGGGGGCGTAATGCAGATCATAGATCCAGTGGGCCTGAAGCACGAGAAAGTCGGCAAGGGATTTCACATGGACCAGATCCACGCTGTGCCGAGTCTGGATTTCCCTAAGGAGATCGGGATTCACCGGGCCATCCAACTGAATATGGGGCCAAATGTTGGACAGCTCCCGAAATCCATTTTGCCGCAGTCCCTCGATTACAACCCGGTAGATGTCCAGCTTGTCGGCATCGCGAATCAGTCGCAGGAACGGGAGAGTGAGGGGAGAGAGGGTAGTCGGAATATCCTTGGCATTGTGGTGGCGGATGGATTCCAGAAGGGCGTTGCGTCGGTCGCCTGAAAGGGAATCCAGAATGTCAGAGGCGGCAACGAGTTCACAACCACGAAGACCGTGGTTTACGGATGTGGCATCGTGAAAATGACCGAATTCGGCAAATTGGGCAAAGCGCCCGACGTCGTGAAGCCATCCCAAGGCTTCGGACAGGCGGATATCCTCTTCGCTCCATTCCAGCTCACGGGCGATGAGTCGTGCGTTCGAGGCCACGGCCCGGGTGTGGACCTGTTTCAAAACCAGAGGAGAAGGAAGATCCGACGATGCCGGACAAAAGCCATTCACGAAATCTTCAAACCATGCTTGGATTTGGATGAGCAGTTCGCGGTTCATTTCAGAGGGCTAGGTTAAGAAATGGACAAAATCGACGCCATGAAAAAATCCAGTCTTTATAAAAACTGGATAATAAGGCAACACCAATCCCGTGACCCGAAGTCCGCCTCAAATAGGCTGCATAGGGCATGATGTGCAGGTTGAGCTAATGGTCGCAGGCGTTGGAGCCGGAGACAAGAGTGCCGGCGAGGTAGGCGGCGACGAGGGCCTCGGGGGGCTCGGCGGGGCAGCCGACGACGACCTGGATTCCATTTTGCTTAAAGAGGTCCTGGGCGCGGGAGCCCATGCCGCCGGCGAGGATGACGGTGGCGCCTTGTTGGTGCAGCCATTTGGGGAGGACGCCGGGCTCGTGGGGCGGGGGATTGACGAGCTGGGTGGTGCCGATTTCCTTGGTGGTGTCGTTCACGTCGACCACGGCGAAGTGGGCGCAGTGGCCGAAGTGCATGCAGAGCTGGCTGTCGACGATGGGAATGGCAATTTTCATTTGAACTTTCCTTCGGTGGTTGTGGTTATTTGTTTTTCGAGTGGGATAGAATCGCAACGGCGATTTGTTCGAAAGCTCGGGTGGAGGGCGTGTGAGCATCGCCGTAGACGAACGGGGTTCCACTGTCGCAGGCGAGACCGATTTCCGCGTCAATGGGCACGCGCCCGAGGAAGGGAACTTGCATATCGGCGGCCATTTTTTCGCCGCCGCCGGTTTTGAAGATGTGCGTGGTTTCGCCGCATTTGGGGCAGACGAAGCCGCTCATGTTTTCCACCACGCCCAGCACGGGGATTTCGAGTTTTTGGCAGAAGCGGATGGAGCGGCGTACGTCGGAGGTGGATACTTGCTGGGGGGTGGTGACGATGACGGCTCCTTCCACGGGGGTGGCGAGCTGGCAGACCGAAAGAGGTTCATCGCCGGTGCCGGGCGGGAGATCGACGACCAGATAGTCGAGGTCTCCCCATTCGACATCCTGCAGGAACTGGCGGATGATGGTCATTTTCATGGGGCCGCGCCAGACGACGGCGTCGTCGCGGCTGGGGAGGAGGAAACCGATGGACATGACCTTGAGGTTGCCGAAATCGAGCGGCAGGAGGGATTGGCCGTCGCCCATGGCCCGCGCGTCTTCGAGATGGAGCATCTGGGGAATGCTGGGGCCGTGGATATCGACATCAAGAAGGCCAACGCGCTTACCGGCCTGAAGGAGGGAGACGGCGAGGTTGACGGCGACCGTGCTTTTTCCGACGCCGCCTTTGCCGGACATGACGAGAATCTTGTGGCGAATGCTTCCCATGCGGCGCTGGAGGCGCTGGTCTTCGGATTCGACGCCGGGCGCGGCGGTGGATTCGGAGCAGGGCGTGGAACAAGAGCCGCAGGTGCTTTTGTCGCAGGTGGAGGAATGGGATTCGGTCATTTGATTTTCCTTTGCTGGGTTAGAATTCGTACATGGCTCCGGCGCCGCCGGAGCGGCAGGCGTCGGGGAAAGCGGTCCATAGGGCAGCGGTGGCTTTGGAGCCGGTGCAGTGCATGGGAACAAGGATTCGGGGGGCGATGCGGCGCAAGTGGTCGATGATCCAATGCATCCGGGCGGGGGTGGTGGCACCCAGATGCATGCCGCCGATCACGGCATGGATGGGGCGGTTGCAGGTCAGGGATTGGACGTGTTCGAGGATATGGATGACACCCGCGTGGGCGCAGCCGAGGATGACGACGGTGCCTTGGGGCGTATCGAAGTAAAGAGACTGGTCGTCAAGCAGGGGATCCGGAGTGGTTTCATGCGGGTCGAGATGGAACACTTCGGCGAGAGATTCTTCGGGGTGGGGGCGGGGAATTTCGCCGGTGAGAAAGAGGCCGGGCGCGACTTCGCTGGGAGTGCGGGACGGATGAAGTTGTGCGCCGGGAGCGTGCAAGGCGGCGAGGGCGGCGGGCGGGATGCCGATGGAACGGGTTTTGTGAAACTTGGGTTGCAGGGTATCGGGATGAAAATAGACGGCGACGGGGGCGCGGGCGGTGGACAGGACGATGGGCAGGCCGCCGGTGTGGTCGTAATGTCCGTGGCTCAGCACGATGGTGTCCACGGCGGCGAGATCGATGGCGAGGGCTTGGGCGTTGTCGGTCAGCACAAGACCTTGTCCGGCATCGAACAAGATGTGTCGACCATTGGTTTCGATGTGGAAACAGAGTCCGTGTTCGCCGCGCGCGGTGCGGGCGGCAACGGTGTCGTCGGCTAGAACGGTGATGCGAAATGGACTCATGGGTTCACCTTGCGAATCCAGTTTTTCCAGACGATCCGAATATCGTCGGCAAGGGCGCTTTCGCCCATTTCGACAACCGCCCGACCTTGGCGTTGGGCGGCGGTGGCGGCCTTGTCGTAGCGGATGCGGCCAACGGGGGTGGCCCCGGCGGCGCGGGCGGCAGATTCGATACGGTCCGTTTGTTCGGGATGGATGTCCCATTTGTTGACGCAGATGGCGGCAGGGATTTTGAAATGATTCGCCAGTTCCAGCACGCGAGTGAGATCATGCGCGCCGGAAACCGTGGGTTCGGTGACGATGAGTACGCTATGCGCGCCCGTGAGTGCGGCGATCACGGGGCAACCGGTGCCGGGGGGGCCATCGACGAGGACAAGGTCGCGTTGTTCGTGGGCGGCCAGTTGACGGGCTTGTTTCCGGACGAGGTGGACGAGTTTGCCGGAGTTTTCGGCACCGGGATATAGGCGAGCATGGACCATGGGGCCATGGCGAGTGTCGGAAACGAACCACTCGCCGCAGGCCCGTTCGTTGAAGTCGATGGCGTGCACGGGGCAATTCCAGGCGCATAGCCCGCACCCTTCGCACGAAGAGGGGGCAACGGCAAACGTGCGCGCGCCATCGGATGGGCGGAACGTTTCTGCAATGGCATCGAATCGGCACAGGGAGGCGCAGTGGCCGCAACCGATGCAGTCGTCGGTGCGGATGACGGCTTCATGTCCGCTACGGAATTCTGTGCGTTGGTGGAGAGTGGGGAAAAGAATCAAGTGCAGGTCGGAGGCATCCACATCGCAGTCGGCGAGCACGGCCTGATGGGCGAGGGCGGCAAAGGAAGCGGTGAGGCTGGTTTTGCCGGTGCCGCCTTTTCCACTGATGACGACGAGTTCTTTCATTTCCGCATCTCAATCTGGTGCCAGAGGGCGGTGAAATAGCTATGCCATTCGGGCAGGCGGTCGAACAGCAAGTCGCCGCGCGCATACGTTTCGGCGACGCGGCGGTCATCGGGCAATTCGGCGAGGATGGGGATGGTGTTGGCGCGACAGTAATCCTGTACGCGTCGATCCGCGTCGGCGCGATTGACGACCACACCGAGGGGTAGGCCCATGGGCCGAAGCATGTCGATGGCGATCGAAAGATCGTGAAGGCCGAAGGGGGTGGGTTCTGTGACCAGCACCACGCAATCGGCACCGCGCACAGTGGCGACGACAGGGCAGGAGGTGCCGGGAGGGGCATCCAGCAGGGCGATAGCGTTGGGTGCGCGGTGGGACTTGACGGCGCGGATGAGGGGCGGCGACATGGGCTCGCCGACGTTGAGGCGTCCCTGAACGAAAGCGATGCTGTCCGAGCGACCGGTTTCGACGCCGCCGATGGGGCGAGGTATTTCACGGATGGCGCCGACGGGGCAGGCGAGCGAGCAGGCTCCACAGCCATGGCACAGTTCGCGGAACACCATGGGTATATTGATCATGGCGATGGCATTGAATTCGCAGACTTTCGCACATTGGCCGCAGGAGGTGCACAGGGTCGAATTGATCGAAGGAACGGGGATAGAAGCCTCTTCGGAGCGCTCGAATTTGGGTTTTAGGAAGAGATGTCCGTTGGGCTCTTCGACATCGCAATCCAGATACTGAACCGAGCGACCTTCTTCTGCTAGGCATGCGGCGAGATGGACGGCCAAGGTGGTTTTGCCGGTGCCGCCCTTGCCGCTGGCGATGGCGATGGTGTGGTTGGGATTCATGGGAACCGCTGGAATTGTTTCTTGGGAAGATCCATTCAAGGAATTCACATATTACAATAAGTGAATTCACTTATTATAATAAGTGAAATTCAAGACTCATACCCAATGGCCTTCGGAATTGGGTTTATCCAGGACGGGGAGACCGCCTTCCTTGAAACGGCGCAGGGCTTCGGTACCGGGGCAGACGGCTTCGACCAGCGCAATCTTGATGCCGGCGGTTTGGAGGGCACGATAG
Organism: uncultured Verrucomicrobiota bacterium; assembly: GCA_964397035.1. GTDB lineage: Bacteria > Verrucomicrobiota > Kiritimatiellia > CAIQIC01 > Lenti-01 > Lenti-01. Next base: position 14,808 of record CAYNHA010000234.1, on the reverse strand, counting down.
GCTTTGGGGCCAACGCTCCCGGTGATGACCGTTTCGGCTCCAAGTTTGGCGACGGTTTCGGCGGACTGGATGCCAGCGCCTTGGGCGGCGTGGAGATTATGCGCGTTATCGTGGGCCGTGGCCCGGCCGGTTTCGGTGTCGGCCAAGATGAAATATTTGGAGCGTCCGAAGTGCATGTCGATGGGATCGGCCAGCGTTTGGGCGGAAGAGGTGACAACGACTTTCATGCGGATTCTTCTTTCTGGGGTGGATATTCGACAAAACGGCCGCGTCCCTTACCTTGACCTTTGCAACCACAGCCTCGGCGATGGCAGGTGTCAGGTGCAGGGGGAGGGGGTTGAGCGCCGGGTTCCAATTGAATTTGCAGAGCCTTGCCGTGGACGAGGGCATCGGCCACTTTGCGGCGGGCTGATTCGACGATGCGCGCGAAGGTGGCTCGGGAGATTTTCATCTGATCGGCGGCGGATTCCTGATATTGACCTTGGAGGTCGGCGAGCCGGAGGGACTCGACTTCATCGAGACTAAGGACGACGAGCTCGAGTTCGGAGGCGGGGATGCCGGCGGGCTTGAACAGGGATACGCCCGGTTGCCAACCAACGAAGCGCTTGCAGAAGGGACGCGGCATGTTAGCGACCGCCTCGTCTGCGGACGCCGCTAGGGCCGAAGACGCATTCACGTTCGGTTCCATTCGGATTGATCATTTCCGTTCTCCCGATAGAGGGTTTGAAGTTATAATGAACATATGACCATAATCGAAAAATGGCAATAGAATTTCATTATTTAACCCTGGTGAAGCATGAATATCTTGCTCCGCTTTGGTAGACCGGAAACAATCGACAATCGAGGCAAAGAGAATACAGTATTTGGCAACTTCAGAAAAAGGCGCGATGAGGATATGGAAAAAATGATCCATGTGAACGGCTTGAAGGTTTCGTACGGACGAGGGGCCCACCGGGTGCAGGCGGTTCAGGATGTGTCCTTTGATGTCGTCGAGGGAGAGTGCGTGGGATTCATTGGCGCGAACGGGGCGGGAAAGTCGACGACGATGAAGGCGCTGATGGGGTTCATTCATGCCGACGGGGGAACGGCGTTGGTGTGCGGGCATCCAGCGGGGGCACCGGAGGGGCGGCGCAGGCTGGGCTATCTTCCGGAAGTGGCGATGTACTACCCGTTCATGAAGGCCCGTGAGCTGTTGGAGCTCTATGGCACGCTCGGCGGCATGACGCGGCGCGAGTTGAGCGCTCGCATTCCGGAGGTGCTGGAAGAGGTGGGCTTGGCAGGGCGTGGCAACGAACTGTTGCGCACGTTTTCGAAGGGTATGCAGCAGCGGCTGGGGATTGCGCAGGCGATCGTGACCCGTCCGAGGCTGCTGGTGCTGGACGAGGTGTCTTCGGGGCTTGACCCGCTGGGACGTTACGATTTGCGTGCGCTGCTGAACAAGCTGAAGAACGAAGGGTGCACCTTGTTTTTCAGTTCGCATGAATTATCGGAGGTGGAATCGATGTGCAACCGCATTCTGATGATCGACCGGGGGCGGATCGTGCGGGAAGTGAGCCAAAAGGATTTGCAAGCCATTGGACGCGAGCGGAGCTTGGAGTCGTTTTTCATTTCGGTGGTTCGGGGAGATGTTTCCGGCCATGGCTAACGCGCGCGCGATTTGGGCCATCGCGAAAGGGGTCTTGCTGGAAGCGGTGAGGCGAAAGGATGTCTACGCCATTGTGCTGCTCTGCTGTGGCCTGATCGGGCTGACGATGTCGGTGGATTTCTTCGATGTGGAGGGACTGACCAAGTTCTACCGGGAAACGTCGCTGAAGCTGATGGATATCTCCACGGCCGTGGCGGTCATTCTGCTGGCCACCCGGCAACTTCCACGGGAATTTGAACAACGGACCATTTATCCTTTGCTGGCGCGTCCTATCGGTCGCTTCACATTTCTGCTGGGCAAGCTGGCGGGGGTTTTCGCGGCGGCCGTGTTTTGCCTGGGCTTGTTCATGGCGATCTTTGTGGCGGGAATCGCCACGCTTGACGGCGGTCTGGGTTGGGGGCTGTTGTTCCAGCACGTTTTCCTGCAGTTGCTCCAAATGCTTTTGTTGGCATCGGCCTGCTTTGTCTTTTCGCTGGGGTTCAGCCAGGATGCCGCCTTGACGATGAGTGTTCTTTTCTATTTCACGGCCGATGCGTTTGGCGGGTTGGCCGTGATGCTTCATGATTCTGCAGGCCCGATGGGGCAGGCTGGATTGTGGCTGATCAACTACGTGGTTCCGCAACTGGCGTTGTTCGATTTGTCGGACAAAGCGGTGCATGTCGACATTTGGCCGCCGCTGGGGCTGGGAACGATGGCGGCGCTGACGGCCTATGCGCTGTTCTACTCCGTGGTTCTGATGGGCCTTGCCCATGCCATGTTCCGGCGGAGGCCGCTGTGATGAGTGCCTCCCTGATGAATCCAGTGGCCCGCGCGGCCCTGCTCGACATGGTTCGGCGAAAAGACTTGGCCGTGGCGGGATTGTTCCTGTTGGCCTTGCTGGTGTTTTTGGCGGCGGCCCGGGCGACGGGAATCGAAAATCCAGCGACGGGCACCTTCCTGCTGAACATGGGGATGGATTTGGTTGCGATGGTGGCGCAGGTTCTGACCTTGGTGCTGGCGGCGCGGCAATTCCCGGAGGAGATGGAAAACCGGACCTTGTATCCTTTGCTGGCCCGCCCGGTGCGCCGGGCGGAAGTGCTGGTTGGAAAATGGCTGGCGTGTGCGATGGCGGGAATTTCGTTCTACGGGGTGATGACGTGGGCCGTCTGGCTGTTGGCCCCGCGCATGGAGTTCTATGATGGTGGCACCTGTCTTCAAGCGGTCTTCCTGCAAGGGTTCGCAGTGGCAACGGTGGCCGCGTGGGCGATGGCCGTTTCGCTGGGGCTGCCGAAAGGTCCGGCCATTTTGGTTTCCGCTTTTCTGGTGTTTGGGGCCGGGCCGTTGGCGCGCCTGGTGGATGGCGACTGGCTGGGGCGATGGGTGCCCGACCTGGCCAAGCTGAATCTGACGCTTCGCTACACGGATGGAATCGGACCCTTGCCTGCTGGTGACTTGGCTTGTCTTGTGCTGGGGGCCGTGATTTGGATTGTGCTGGGATTGGTGGCAGGCATCTATCTGTTCAATAGGAAAAACCTGTGAAAACCCTGCTGGCAAAAATGGGACTTTGGGCGGCAGGCTGGCTGGCTGCGGGCTGGCTGGTTTCGCGGGTGGAACCGCTTCGCTACGAAGGAAGCCGTGCCCATGACGAACATGAAATGAATTTGCGCAACCACAGTGCGTTGTCGGCGATGCTGGGGGAATTCCGGACATCGGCCAGCGATTTGATGTTCATCCAAACAGAGGGATATCTGCATGGAGGCGTGTCGTTCCGGAAGGAAACGGCCCATGCGATGGAAGAAGCGATTGACGAGCATGAGCACGGCGAGGGGCACGATCCTGATCTCGATGCCGCGTGCAGTTGTCAGGGTGCGGAAACCGTCATACCGCGTCGGGAAAATGATTATCGGGGGTGGATCGGTGATTTGTATCGGGAAGTGAAGCCGTGGAGGGATCCAGCCAAGCCGCATCTCCACACCGATGGACGGGAATTGCTGCCTTGGTTTCGACTGATGACAATGAGCGATCCCCACTATGTGCAGGGCTATCAGGCCGGTGCCTTCTGGCTGCAGCAGGAAGACCCGGTGCAGGCGCTTCGGTTTGTGGAGGAAGGGGTGAAGAACAATCCCGGCGCGTTCCAGCTTTTTGTTTCACGGGGCTTGATCCGGATGAAGCAAGTCCGGGATTCCGGCGAAAGCGCGTTGAAGGAATCGGATCGCACTTTGATTCAAGCCTCTCGCGACGATTTTTTGCGGGCCGCGGAATTGGGCCTGGCCCAGCGCCCGGTGGAGGTTGATGAAGAGGGGACGCATGGTGCGGCGTGGGGAAACTACCAGGAAAACGATTTGCTGGCCGCCTGCCGGATGGCGGTGTTGTTGAGCGAACGGCTCGGGGATGCAGCGGCGGCCCAACGCTACCGCGAACGGTTTGCCCTTTTACTGGAACAAGAGAACCGATGACCTCCGAAGAATACTTTGTGCAGGGCTACAACTGTGCACAGTCCGTTTTCCTTTCCCACGCCGGTGAATTCGGCTTGGCCCCGGAGCTGGCCCAACGGTTGGCCGCACCCCTGGGCGGTGGGCTGGGCGGATTGCGCCGGACGTGCGGAGCGCTGACCGCTCTTTGTCTGCTGGCTGGTTTGCGGTGCGGAAATTATGATCCCAACGACCTGGACGCCAAGACGGAGTTCTATGCGTTGATCCAGCGGCTGGATACGGAATTCATTGCCGAATTCGGAACCAGTCAATGCGCGGTGCTTCTGGCGGATGCCGGGTGCGAGGTGGTTTCAGCGCCGTCCTCCCGGACAACGAAGTATTATGCCACCCGTCCCTGCGCGCGCTGCATCCGTTTTGCCGATGAACTGTTCGGACGGCATCTGGCGCCGAAATAAAACGAGCTGTCCGATGTAACTCGGACAGCTCGAATGATCCAAATGTGGATGGGCTACTTGGCGGCTTCGAGGGCGGCGATCAGGGTGGGGGCCTGTTGGACGCCGACGAATTGCTTCACCACCTTGCCCTCCTTGAGGACGACGAGGGTGGGGATGCTTTGGACGCCGAACTGGGCGGCCAGGGCGCCGGCCTCGTCTACGTTGACCTTGGCGATTTTGGCGCCCGCGACTTTTCCGACGACTTGTTCGAGGATCGGGCCTTGCATCCGGCAGGGGCCGCACCAAGGGGCCCAGAAGTCCACCAGCACGAGGCCGGTCTTGGCCTCGGTTGCAAAGTTCTTTTCGTTCAGTTCAATGATTCCAGCACTCATGGGTTCGTTCCTTTCGTTTAGGGTTGTTTGAAACTGTTGAATGATGATCCAGAAGAGGATCACGCCAACAACGAGGATCCACTTCATTTTGCGCAGCAACCGGAATCGCCGCATTTCATGCGCAGTTTCCGCAGAAGCATGCAGGCGGGGCAGAATCCCGTGAAGGCCGACTGGATGAGGTTCACGCCAACGAAGGCCGTGAGCAACAGCCACCATGGGCTTACAAAATGGACAAGGGCGACCGACAGGAGAATCATGCTGCCAGCCATTACGCGTACTCCGTTTTCAATGGTCATGGGGAACTCCTTCTGTGGCGGGTTATGATTTCTTCAGGACGGTGGAGAGCACTTTCTCCTTGTCCAGTTTTCGAGAGCAGAAGAACCAGTCCTGACAGACCATGTCTTCCTTGCCGTCCATGCGGTTCTTGGCGGCGCCACAGGAGCCGGCGGGGCCGATGATGACATCGTCGCCGGGCCGCCAATCGGCGGGAGTGGCGACGCCGAAGGCATCGGCCGTCTGCAGGGCGATCAGCGCGCGGTAGATCTCGTCGAAGTTGCGGCCGAGGCTGAGGGGGTAGTAGATGATGGCGCGGACGACACCCTTGGGATCGATGTAGAAAACGGCGCGGACGGCCTTGGTGGAGGCTTCGCCAGGCTGGATCATGCCATAGGCTTTGGCGACATTCATGGTGATGTCTTCGATGAGCGGGAAGTTGACTTCAACGTCCTTGTGGCCGCGATAGCTGATCTTTTCCTTGATGGTGCGAAGCCAGGCAATGTGGCTATAGAGGCCATCCACCGACAGGCCGACGAGCTTGCAGTTGGCTTCGGCGAACTGCTTTTCCATGGAGGCGAAGGTGATGAACTCCGTGGTGCAGACCGGCGTGAAATCGGCGGGATGGCTAAACAGAATCACCCAGCTTCCTTCGTACTGTTTCGGGAAGTCGATTTCGCCCTGGGTGGTCACGGCCTTGAAGGCAGGGGCCTTGTCGCCGATGCGCGGGAGGGAAGCGGGCTGCGGGTTGTTGGTTTCCATGTTCTTCTCCTTGGTTGTGTGGGGTGGGTTTCTGGCGGGTCGTAAAGTTTTCCACAGTGTGGAAAACTTTTTTCCACAGTGTGGAAAAATCGGAGGCGCCGGATCACCGTCCGTTGAGGGCGAATGCTCCCAGCGTACCCCACACCAGCATGGATGTCCAAGGGTTGGAGTTGATGGGGCAGGCGCCGGTCTTGCAGCCGACGAAGCGGTACATCGCAAAGCCGATGGCCGCGCCGACGGCGGCGCCGATGAGGGATTTGACAATGGGGTTCATGGGCTTCCTTTCCGGTTTGGATTTCATGATGCGGGTTTGTTTTTATAGAGGAGGGCGTAGGCGACGGGGACGACGATCAGGGTGAAGGCCGTGGAGACGAAGAGGCCGAAGATGATCGACCAGGCCAGGCCGCTGAAGATGGGGTCGAACGTGATGGGCCACGCGCCGAGCAGCGTGGTGCCGGCCGTCAGGAAGATCGGGCGGAAGCGGGTGGCGCCGGCCTCGATGATGGCGTCCTTGAGGGATTGTCCGCGCTCCACGGTGGTGCGGATGAAGTCGATGAGGATGATGGCGTTTCGCTGGACGATGCCGCCGAGGGCGATCATGCCGATCATGGCGGTGGCGGTGAAGAAGACGGGGTCGCCATAGCCGCCGACGGTTTGGCCGGTCAGGGAGTTCAGCAGCCAGAAGCCGGGCATGATGCCGATCATGGTCAGCGGAATGGAGAGCATGATGATGATGGGCAGGAGGTAGGAGCCGGTTTCGTAGACGAGCAGAACATAGATGGCCAGCAGGGCGGCGGAGAAGGCGATGCCGAGGTCGCGGAATACATCCACGGTGATTTTCCATTCGCCTTCGCCGGTCCAGACGGCGCGGATGCCGGCGGGCAGGGGATTTTTCTTCAGCTCGGCCTGGAGGTTGAGTACGGCATAGGCGGGGCCGCGTCCGGCCATTTCGGCGGTGACGTAGACCACGCGTTCCATGTTCTTGTGGAAAATGGTGGAGTCGACCACGTCTTCCTCGAAGGCGCCGAGTTCGCCGAGCTGGACGCTGTTGCCCATGCGGCCCTTGACCATGAGGGTCTTGAGGCGTTCGGGGTCGGAGCGTTTTTCGCGCGGCATCCGGAGGACGACGGGCAATTCGTTTTGCTCGCGCGGCGCATGGACGATGCCGGCGGGCATGCCGCTGAGGGCGATGCGCAGGGTGTTGACGACGTCCTCGGTCGAGATGCCGTTGAGGCCGGCTTTTTCGCGGTCCACGCGGAAGAAGAGCTTTTGCTGGTTGGCCTCGGCGGTGTCGTCGATGTCCACGACGCCCTCTTCCTGGGCCATTGTGGATTTGAGCGTGGCGGCGGCAGCGATCAATTCGGCATAGGGCGGGTCGGGGCGGCCGTAGATTTCGGCGACGACGGTGGAGAGCACGGGCGGTCCGGGGGGGACTTCGACGATCTTGATGAGCGCGCCGGTGCGGCGGCCGATTTCCTCGATGTCGTTGCGGAGGCGCAAGGCGATGGCGTGGCTGCTCATTTCGCGCTGCTGGCGCGGGAGCAGGTTGATGCGCACATCCGCGAGGTTCGGGCCTTGGCGCATATAGTAATGGCGAACGAGGCCGTTGAAATCCATGGGCGAGCCTTCGCCCACGGTCGAGGTGAAGTTGACGACTTCGGGCACGGTTTGCAGATAGCGTTCGACTTCGCTGACGGCGGCATCGGTGCTTTCCAGCGTGGAACCTTCGGGGAGATCCACGACGAGCTGCAATTCGTTCTTGTTGTCGAACGGCAGCATTTTCAGCGGGACGCGTCCGGTGAGGGCCAGCACGATGGAAAAGGCGAAGAGGCCCGCCACCACCAACAGGAGAACGATGCTGCGTGCGCTGGAGGACACGAAGGGTTCCACCAGACGGCGGTAGATGCGGTAGGTGCCGGTGTCCTTGACGTCGTAGGCGGCCACTTCGGCGGCCGTGTCCTTGAGCAGTTTGCTGGAGACCCACGGCGTGATGGCCAGGGCGACCAGCAACGAGCTGAGCATCGTGAGGGGCACGTTCAAGGCCATGGGCGCCATGTAGGGGCCCATCATGCCGCTGATGAAGAACATGGGAATGAACGAAACGATGATCGACAGCGTCGCCAGCAAAATGGGCGGCATGACTTCCTCCATCGCCATGGCCACGGCCTGCAGGCGCGGAAACTTTTTCATGGAGAGGAAGCGCGAAATGTTTTCCACGCCGACGATGGGATTGTCGACCAAAAGTCCCAGCGCCAGGATCAGGGCGAAGAGCGTCACGCGGTTGATGGTGTAGCCCAGCATGTAGTTGAAGAGGAGCGTGAGCGAGTAGGTGATGGGGATGGCGAGGCCGACGATGATGCCTTCGCGCCAGCCCATGGTGAGGGCGATGAGGCCGACCACGGTCAGGATGCCCATGGCCAGATTCATGACGAGGTCGTTGACCTTTTCGTTCGCCGTTTCGCCATAGTTTCGGGTGAGGGTGGCGGTCACGTCATGGGGAAGCACCGAGCCGCGCAATTCTTCGAGCATGCCTTCCACCCGGCGGGCGACCTGGACGGCGTTGCTGCCTTTTTTCTTGGCGACGGAAACGGTCACGGCCTGGTTCACCTGGCCGGGTTCGAGGCCCCCGGCGGTTTCGATGGAGGCGGCGGGGCCGGCGCCAAAGCGCGTATAGGAATTGAGTTCATCGGAGCCGTCTTCCACGCTGGCTACGTCGCGCAGATAGACGGGGCGGTTCTGGTGGACGCCGACCATGAGGTTGCGAACCTCTTCCACGTCCTGGAGGAAGGGGCCGGTTTCGACGACGACTTCCCGGTTGGCCTGCGCAAAGGAGCCGCTCTCGGCCTGGGCGTTGGACATCTTGAGGGCGCCGGCCACTTCCATGGGGGAGAGGCCATAGGCGGCGAGGCGTTCGGTGTCGAGATAGACATGCACCACGCGCTTTTGTCCGCCGTGGATGGCGATGCGGGAGCTGTCGGGAATGCCCTGCAGCTTGTGCGAGACTTCCTCGGCGATGCGGTAGAGATCGTGCGTGCCGTGCGCGGCGCTGTGGAGGGTGACGTTGACGATGGGCACGTCGTCGATCTCGATGGGTTTGACGACCCATCCGGCGATGCCGGGCGTGGTTTTGTCGAGGTTCTGGAAGATCTTGTTGTAGATCTTGATGAGGCTGTCCTCGCGGTCCTCGCCGACGAAGAAGCGCACGGTGACCACGGAGAGGCCGGGGCGCGACATCGAATAGACGTATTCCACGCCATCGATCTGGTAGAGCATCTTTTCGAGGCGGGAGGAGACGAGTTTCTCGACTTCCTCGGCGGAGCTGCCGGGCATCATCACCATGACGTCGGCCAGCGGCACGACGATCTGGGGTTCTTCTTCGCGCGGCGTGATCATCAGGGCGGCGGCGCCGGCCACCAGGCTGATGAGGATCAGCAGGATCGAGAGGTTCCCTTTCAGGAACGCGTGCAGGATCGAGGAAGTGAAGGATTGTTTTTGTTCCATCATGGCATTAGCCCTCCTGGACGGGGGTGACGAGGATTTGCTCGCCGGCCTGGAGGCCGGAGAGGATTTCGATGCGATCGCCGTGGACCGGGCCGGTCTTCACGAGATGGCGGATGGCGCGGTTGCCGCGGACGACCTGCACGAAGGAGAGCTGACCGAGGCGGATCACCGCCGAGGCGGGAACGAAAATGGACTCGCGCGGCTCCGCCTCGACCCACAGGCGGCCGAAGGTGCCGGGCAGGACGTTGCCTTCGATGCCGTCGAGGTGCACCTTGACCAGTTGGGTGCGGCTGGCGGCATCCACCTCGCTCACGATTTCCGTCACGCGGCCCGGAAGGGTGCGGGCGGGGCGTTCCAGCGACACTTCGACCGGCTGGTTCAGCGCGAGGCGATCGATGAGACGAACGGGCACGGGCGCTTCGATCCTCATGCGCAGGGGATCATAGACGGCCAGCAGCAGCATGCCGGGATTGGCCAGATCGCCCGCCTGGATGCGGCGTTCGGTGACGATGCCATCGATGGGGGAGGTGACCTGCGCGTAGGTCAGCATGACGTTGACTTGCTCCACTTGGGCGCGGGCGGCGGCGAACATGGATTCGGCGGCGGTCAACGCCTGCTGGGTGGTGGCTTCTTTTTCGAAGAGTTGCTTGGCGCGTTCGTATTCCGTCCTGGCCTGATTCAGTTGGGCCTCGGCGGCGGCGAGCTGCTGGCGGATGTCGCGGTCGTCCAGCGTCACCAGCACTTGACCTTTCTTCACGCGATCTCCGGCGGAAGCGAAGATTTCGCTGACATAGGCGGGGATGCGGGCGCTGAGGTTGATTTTCTCTTCCGAGGCGGTGTTGCCCACCACTTCGACGCGCGTGGGAATCGTCTCGGCCTTCACGTCGAGCGTGGCGGCACCGGCAGGAAGGGCGATTCCGGCTTGATGATCCAAGACGCCGGGTTTTGTTTTGGAGGTCAGAAATCCGCCGGACCAGATCACGACCGCCGCGAGACCGACGATGCCGACGAGGAGCTTGAGGTGATTTTTGAAGTGGATTGCGAGTTTGTTCATGTTGTGTCTCCGGTTTTGGGTTCTAAATTAGTGGATCAGTTCGCCCTTGGCGCGCTGGAGGTTGGACAAGGCGGTGAGATAATCGTACTGGGCGGCCGCGTGGCGGGTCTGCATGGCCGTGACGCCCACCTGCGTTTGCAGGAGGATGGAGATATCGGCGGCGCCCTGCTCGTATTGTTCGCGGATGATGCGCTGGGCTTCCTGCGCGCTTTCGAGGCTGCGGCGGGTGACCTCCAGACGCTCCCAGGCATCGCGGGTGCCCAGAAAGGCTTGGGTGAGGTCGAGGCGGAGATTCAGGCGGGCCTTTTGTTCCTCGGCGCGGGCGGCGTCGAGATCGGCCTGGGCGGCCTGGATGGCGGCGCGGGTGCGGGCGCCATCGAAGAGATTGATTTCGGCGGCGACGCCCACCATGTAGCTGTTCTCGAAATCGCTGGCATTTCCGCTGTCTTGATCGAAGGAACCGAAGGCGCTGACGGTGGGGGCGTAGCCGCCCTGGGCCTTCTTCACATCTTGTTCCTTGATTTGGCGCATGAGGCGGGCGGCGCGCCATTCGGGGCGGTTTTCGAAGGCGTCTGGATTCGTGCATTCGGGCGGCGGCGCGCTGAACGAGGCGGCATCGGGCGGCTCGATGTTGTCGAGCGTGACGAGGTCGTCGCCGATGCCCGCGTTCAGGGCCGCCACGGCCAGTTGCGCGCCGTTGCGGACCTTGATGAGGTCTTCGCGCGCCTGCGCCAATTGGGTTTCGAGGTTCAGCACATCGGTGCGGACGGCGCCGCCCGCCTTGAAGCGTTCCTGGGAGATGCGGAGGCTTTCTTCGATGCTGGCCACGGATTGGGCCTGCACGGCGGAAAACGCCTTGGCCTGCAGGACGCCGTAGAAGCCGCGGGTGATTTCGTGAACCAGTTGGTTGCGGGCGGCGGCGAGACCTTCGGCGCTGGCCTGCGCGCCATAGCGGGCCATGCGTTTTCCGGCATCGCGCTGGAGGTCGAAGAGCCGCCACTGGGCGGTGAGGCTGCCGCGGAGGTTGTCGGTGTCGTCGGGCTCGTTCGGATTGAAGGCGGGGTCCATCATGTTCAGGGTGCGCTGGTTGAGCGTCATCATGAACGCCTGCGGGGGATTGTCGCTGCGGGCATAGGTGGCGGCGAGGCCGATGGAGGGATAGTAGTAGGATTTCGCCTGACGGAGCATGGCCTGGGCGGAATCGATGCGGCTTTCGGCGGCTTGCAGCGTCGGGCTGTTGGCGAGGGCGGCCTGGATGGACGCCTCCAGCGTGACGGCCTGGGCGGCGGGGACGGCCAGCCAAAGGGCGGCCAGCAGGGGTTGTATGTTGTTCATCATGGTTTGGCTCCGTGTTTGGCTCTCATGCAGTTCAAAATGGTGAGGGAGCGGCGGTCGCCGAGGCGGTACCAGATTTCCTTGCCGCGCCGTTCGCATTCCACGAGGCCCACGCGGCGCATTTTCTTCAGGTGGCCGGAGGTGAGCGCCTGGGGCAGGTCCAGTTTTTCCACGAGGGCGTGGACGGGGGCGGAATCCGCCGACTCCAGCAGGTCGATGATCTTGAGGCGATACGGGTGGGCGAGGAGCTTGAGCACCTTGGCCATCCGCGCCAAATCGGCGATCGATAAATCCTGGGGACAGGGCTGGTTTTTCATTTTCATGAGATGAACATATATCACTTCTTATATATGTCAATATCGAAATATGTAAAAATCATTCCGCTTTGGCCGGGAGGTGGCGGAATGTGAAAAAGGGTTCCGCCCCAAAGAAGCCGGGCTCGTGCAGTTGGGCGCGGACAAAGGCTTCGAGGTCGCCGGTGGTCGGGAGCAGGATGAATCCCTTGTCCTTGGCGCTATCGGGGAGAACGGCAACCTTGGATTTCCCGGCGCGTTCGGCGAAGGAGTCGAGATCGACGGCATAGAGCAAGAGGGCATCGCCTTCCAGCACGGCCTTGTAGAGGAGGTGGCCGGGCAGCGTGGCGAATGCGCCGAGATCCGTGCGGTTTTCGGGGGCGACCTGCAGCAGAAGCGCATCGTCGAGGCGGTGCAGGGAAGCGGAGAACCGGCTGACGTCTTCGCCCTCCTGCACCATCAGGACATCGTAGTTCGTGGAAGTGGTGGAGTTGAAAAACACGATGCATTCCTTTTCCACGTCCTGCCACGCCCCCGCGAGGGAGGGATCGGCCACGCGGGTTTCCTCGGAAAGCCACGGATAGAGCGATCGGACGAGGCATCCGCATCCGAACAAACACAGTCCCAACAGAACGAGGAGCAGAGCAAAAAACCGTTTCATGCGAACCTCCTTGGATTGAAGAGTACTGCCGCGACGCCCGTAGAATACGGAGTTTTCCACCGTGTGGAAACACTTTTTCCATGGTGTGGAAAAATTGATCCAACCTTTTCCATGGTGTGGAAAACGGGGGAGGTCGGGACTATCACATATAATTATAAGTGATAGTTGGTGGGGTCGGGAGGGTCTTCCCAGCGGGCGGCGCGAGTGATGGCTTTGTGCCAGCGGGCGAGGTGGGATTGTCGGGTGGCTTCGGGCATGGCGGGGAGGAAGGTGGTTTGGGTGGGGCGGGTGGCGAGGCGGGGGAGGGTTTGCCAGCCGAGGGCGAGGGCGGCGAGGGCGGCGGCGCCCAGGGCGGTGGTCTCCATGCAAGAGGGGCGGTCAATGCGGCAGGAGAGCATATCGGCTTGGAACTGCATCAGGAAATCGTCGGAGGCGGCGCCGCCGTCGGCGCGCAGGAGGGTGATGGGTTGGCCGGAGTCGGCCTGCATGGCGGAGACGAGGTCGCAGCATTGGTAGGCAATGGATTCTTCGGCGGCGCGGATGAGGTGGGCGCGGCGGGTACCGCGCGTCAGGCCGATCAAGGTGCCGCGGGCGTACATGTCCCAGTGGGGCGCGCCGAGGCCGGCGAAGGCGGGCACGAGGACCACACCGCCGGTGTGGGGGACGGTGGCGGCGATGGGGCCGGCATCGGAGGAACGGGTGAGAATCTGAAGTTCGTCGCGCAGCCATTGCATGATGGCGCCGCCCATGAAGACGCTGCCTTCGAGAGCGTAGGAGGAGAGGCGGGGGAGGGTTTGCGCGTTGAGGGTGGTGAGGAGTCCGTGGCGGGAGTGGACGGGTTGGGTGCCGGTGTTCATGAGGAGGAAGCAACCGGTGCCATAGGTGTTTTTGAGTTGGCCGGGCTCGAAGCAGCCCTGACCGAAGAGGGCGGCCTGCTGGTCGCCGGCGATGCCGGCGATGGGCGGCGGGTGCGCGCCGAATTCGGGAAGGCAGCAGGTGGCGGCGAGGCCGGAGGAGGGGACGACGGCGGGAAGCATGGAAGGGGGGATGCCGAACAGGGAGAGAAGCTCTTCATCCCACTGCAGGGTGTGGATGTTGAAGAGGAGGGTGCGGGAGGCGTTGGTGTAGTCGGTGAGGTGGTCGCGGCCGCCGGAGAGTTTCCAGATGAGCCAGGTGTCGATGGTGCCGCAAAGCAAATCGCCGCGGAGGGCGGAGTCGCGGGCGCCGGGGACGTGGTCGAGGATCCATTGGATTTTGGTGGCGGAAAAATAGGCATCCAGGCGGAGGCCGGTTTTTTCGCGGATGCGTTCGCTCCAGCCCTGCTGCTGGAGTGATTCGCAGCGGTCGGCGGTGCGGCGGCATTGCCAGACGATGGCGTTGTGAATGGGTTTACCGGTGTGACGGTTCCAGACGACAACGGTCTCGCGCTGATTGGTCACGGCCAGGGCGGCGATGGAATCGGGGGAGCAGGCGGCGCGGCCGAGTGCGGTGAACAGGGCGCTCTGCTGCGATTGCCAGATGGCTTCGGGATCGTGTTCGACCCAGCCGGGTTGGGGGTAGAGCTGGGGAAATTCCTGCTGGGCGGAGGCCACCATGTCCAGATCGTGGTTGAACAGGATGGCGCGGGAACTCGTTGTGCCTTGGTCGAGAGCGAGAATAAAGGAGGGCATGTTCATGGGTACCTTACGGCTCCAGTGTGGAATATCGAGGGGGAGAGGGCAATCCGGAATTTAAACTAGTTATTATAATAACTAGTCAGAATGGGGATGGAGGGGAGGATGGCTTTTCAGCCGTTGGGAGAGGAGATCGTTGCAAATGGAGGTGACGGCGGAGGGAGAGGTTCAGGTGGATGGTTTTGTGGCGAGGGCGGCGGGCCGGAGAAGCCGATGGGCCCGGGCCGCCTCAGGGCAGAACGTAGTGGCCGTGGATTCGGACGATGGCGCCGCCGCCAAACAGAACGCGGGTGGTTCCGCGGGGGGATGGTTTGGCGACCAGGCGGATGAGGTTGGGGTTTGCGCGGTCGCCGTTTTGCTCCAGCGAAATGGGG
>CAYNHA010000233.1:0-31706 GCA_964397035.1 uncultured Verrucomicrobiota bacterium | reverse complement strand
AAAAAGGCCACACCGTTTTTCCCGTTCATCCGGCCCTTGCGGAAATCGACGGACACTCCACCTTCAAGCGCCTTGCCGACATTTCCGAGCCTTTGCACACAATCACGATGTACGTCTCCCCCTCCCACTCCACCGGCATGGCCGATGAAATCATTTCGGTCCATCCCTCCCGCATCATCTTCAACCCCGGCACCGAAAATCCGGCTCTGGAGGAAAAACTATCCGCCGCCGGCATCGCCGTCCTCCGCGCCTGCACCTTGGTTCTTCTCCGCACGGGACAGTTCGGCTCCTGATTCTTCCCCGCTCCGCACCTTGCAATCCCATCCAGGTACGCTACCTTTGACCCCTATCACAAGGAGACCCCATGACTGCCATAGTTGAGTGGATGCAAGGAATGCCGCCGGTCATTCAAGCCCTGATCGGCACCGTTTTCACGTGGCTCATGACAGCCCTCGGCGCCGCCACCATCTTCCTGTCCCGCCAGCCCAGCCGAAAACTGCAAGACGGCATGCTGGGCTTTGCCGCCGGCGTGATGATCGCCGCCAGCTACTGGTCCCTCCTCGCCCCCGCCATCGAGCTATCGAATGGATCCTGGGTCCCGGCCGTTGTCGGTTTTCTGCTCGGCGGCGCATTTCTTCGCGGCATCGACATCATCCTTCCCCACTTGCACGTATATGAAGACGTGCCGGAAGGCCACCATTCCCACTGGCGACGCAGCATCCTGCTGGTCACCGCCATCACGCTCCACAACTTCCCCGAGGGCCTTGCGGTCGGCGTGGCATTCGGCGCGGCAGCCATTGGCGATTCCGCCTATAGCCTCGCCGGCGCCATTGCCCTCACCATCGGCATTGGCATCCAGAACCTCCCCGAAGGGCTCGCCGTTGCCATGCCCCTGCAACGCTCGGGGCTCACCCGGACAAAGGGCTTTCTATATGGCCAGTTCTCCGGCATGGTCGAGCCCCTTGCCGGCGTGCTCGGCGCCTTCGCCGTCATCGCCGCCCGCCCCATTCTCCCCTATACGCTCGCCTTTGCCGCCGGCGCCATGATCTTTGTCGTCGTCGAAGACGCCATCCCCGAAGCGCAACGCGAAGGCAACAACGACATCGCCACCATGGGCGCCATGCTCGGCTTCGCCCTGATGATGACCCTCGACGTCGCCCTCGGCTAGCCCTCATCCCCCCTTCCTTCCCTTCCATCTTTCCTCCCCGATTTTTTGACTAGTTATTATAATACATAGTCAAAATCACCTGCTTCGGAACGGGCCCCTCCGAACACGGAAACCCTCGTTTTCCACACGGTGGAAAACGGTTCCAATGCCGTCTTGCTTGTGCTTTCCTGATTCCATATTCTTGCGGCATGAATAAGAAAACGGTGTCGTCCCTGATGGAATGGATCCGCCCCGCCGGAATCGGCGGAGTCATTTTCTGCTCCTATCTGTTCGACTCCCCTCCGGCCGAACGCTTTCACCTGCTGGGCCCCCTCGTAGCTCTGGTCATGTCGGGCACCGTGGCTTTTGAAGCCCTGTTTCTCGGCGAGGCGGGATCCGAAAAAATCGGCTACACTCCCAACCGGGCCTACCAAATCCAATCCGGTCTGGCCAATGCCGCCATCGCCCTCACCGCACTGCTGGTTTTCCTCCTGAAATGGGGTCCCTTCGCCGACGCCACCGTCACCCTCACCATGCTCCTCTTCTTCGCCCTGTCCGGGGCCAACCATCTGGCCACCGCCCTCCTGCTCAAGAACTTCAAGCCCGTCAACCTGCTCCGCCCGGCCCTGGCCCTGTTCCTCATCGCCTATCTGCTGCCACCCCTGATCCAGGCGCTGAAACCCTAACCGGTATGCGCTTCTGAGAACACCTTCCTTTTCAGTCGCTAAACAGCCTCGACCATTGCAAACTGATTGGGAATTAAGTGCCTTTCAGGAAAGGAGGCCTCCCATGACATTGCATCTGCTGGTCTGCTTGCTCGCCCTGCTCCTCCTGTCTCCCTCCCCCGCCGCGAGGGCCCAGCCGCCCGGTGGCCTCCGCCCACCTGGCGAACGCGGCGCTAACCTCCTCCAACACTACCAAACCCTTCTTCAGCAGGCGAAGGACCGCGGCGATGACACCTCCGAGGCCGAGGCCCTCGCCGAACAATCCGCCGCCCTGCGAAAACACAACCGCGAAAGGGCCGAGCAGCTGATGCGTGCCGCCATCGAGAAGCTCCAGCCCGGAACTTCCGCCACCCGCCCGATTCCCCCCGGACGCAACAAAATGCCTGCGTTTCGAAACTCCGCATATTCCGGGCCGCGCCAGCCGGTCTTCCTCCTCCCCTTCACCCACCACTACAACGGCCCGGGCGGCTACTACCCCTCCGCCGCCGAAGTCCGCGCCATGGGCGAGTTCTTCGTCAAGGTCGGCATCCCCGGCACGCTCTTCTTCGATGGCATCCTCGTCGAACGCATCCTCCAGGAGGACCCCGCCCTCATCCAACAGATCCGCCAGTGGGATCTGCCTCTCGGCTACCATGGCGAAGAAACCCACGGTCCCTATCCCGTCGCCTCCGAGCTCCTCGGCGAAATCTATCCCCTGCGCGAGGCGCAGGGCTATCAAGGCCCGTGGTCGCTGACCACCGGCCAGGACTGGACCTCCGCGGTGAAACTGGTTGAGGAGCGCTACTCCTTCGCGCGCCCCTACCGCATCGATGAAACCGATCGCCGGATCGACCGTCGCCAACCCTCCGCCACCGACCGTTCCCGCATCGGCGGACTCAAGCTCGTCCAGCAGGCCTTCGGCAAGGATGTCGCCATGATGACCAGCCACTCGCTGGAAAGCGCCCCCGAGGGCTATGCCTTCCGCCGCATGAGCCAGTTCGGCTTCGACCAGCCCGCCGTGCCCATCGCCCTCCATGCCCTCAAGATCTTCCGCATCGACGACGTGGCCGAAAAAATCATGGCCATCGCCGGCGAAAACGAAAGCATCTTCTGGTACATGGGCCGACTCCACTGCAAAGGCGACGACCATGGCGAGGCCGGCTACCACACCGGCGCCTTGCGCCATTCGCTCGACATCCTCGACCGCTCCCGCCCGCGCCTTCTCCTCGTCGGCTTCAGCAAGGTCGACGAAGCGGAGGGCCTCCGGACCGTGCAATATCTGAAGGAACAATTCTTCCCGCAGAATCCCGGCAGTGGCTGGGTCACCGGCGATACTCTCGTGAACCAGTTCGAACCGGAAAAATCCTACCGTCCTTCCTCCGCAGACCAAACCGCTCTGGCCCGCTTGATCACCAGCGGCTGGCAAGCCCGCCCGCCCGATCTCCTGCCCCTCGGCGACCGCGTCTATTCGCTGGCCGACACCTTCGAAACCCTCGCCCGCGCATTGGCCAAGCGCGATGCCTCCGGAACCCTCCCCGCCGCCGTGGACCTCCATCCGCTCTACGGCCCCGTCTCCGAAGACGGCGCCCCTCTCCTCCGGCAGGAAACCGCCGTTGCCGCCGTCGCCATCCAAGCCGCCGCGCGCGGTCTGCTCGAAACCATGGACCACCACTCCGGCGACCGCTTCGTTCCCTCCCGCGTCACCGTCGCCGGCCAGGACCTGAACGCCGGCGAATTTCTCTACGCCATGGCTGCCTCCATTCTCGCCGACCCTGACGACACGGTGCGCGTACCGCCGTCCAACCTGTTCCCGCCGTACGCCGATCTGCTCCAATCCATCTTCAGGCCCAAAGCCGTCCAGCCCGTGTGCTACACCCAAGGACAGCTCTGGACCGTCAAGCCCGTCCGCCTCAAAACCGCCGCATCAACCGCTCCCCCCGCCGTCGTCGCGGCAGAGGACCTACCTCATGCCATCCGAGTCGTTTTCGCCTCCAATCTGGAAAGCACCGGCGGCTGCCACCGCGAAGACCCCAGCGGAGCGGATCTCTTTTGCTCGGACTTCGATCTGGACACCGGCCAGGCCTCGAACCTCCGACGCCTGACGTCGCGCGCGGGTCCCGATTGGTTCCCCGCCCTCCTCCCCAACGGCCGCCTCGTCGTTTACGACCGCACCGAATCCTCCGGCCTACCCGGCCGCGCCCGCCACGACCTCTTCCAGATCGACCTCGCCAGCGGCCAGGATCGCCTCCTCGTCGAAAGCGCCCGCTTCCCCGCCTTTGATGCCGCCGCAAACCATCTCTACTACTCCCCGCTGGTCCGCGGAGGCGAACACCAGCTCCTCCGCGCCGGGATCCTCCCCGTCGCAGATGCCGTCCTCCGTCTCGGCACACCGGAGCTGATTGCCGATCAGCGCACCGGCACCCAACTCGTCGAAGACCCCGCGCCTCTCCCCGACGGCTCCGGCGTCGTCTTCCACCGCAAGGAAACCGCGCAAGGTGCCGGCGTCGCCATCATCGCGACCGGCGGCGGCAACGCGCAAGCGTTGACTCCCTTCGATGGCTGCGGACACGCCTCCGTCAGCCCCGATGGCCAAGCCGTCGCCTGCACTCGTTCGCGTGATGGCCATCTCGTCGTCGTGCGCCGCTCCGCCACGGGTTGGGCGTCTCCCGTCGATCTCCCCGTCTCCACCAACCCCAGTGATTACGCCATGGACGACTCTCGTTTCACCACCGTCCGCGAAGTCCGCCACAGCTACGTGGAATGGATCACCCCACGCCTCCTCCTCGTCTCCTCCCACGGCGCCGATAGCCCCAAGGAGTTCCGCTTCGCCCGCCTCTACCTCTTTGCTCTCGGCACGGATGACCTCACCCCCCCCCCCGCCGCCTCGACCTATCCGCCGCCATCGAAGCCGCCGCCGGCAAGCGCAACCGGGATTTCTGCTCCGCCGATGCCATTCCCATTCCCTGATCCGTCCGGATGGAATACCTTCTCCCGATCCTGATTCTGCATATTTTTCCCAACACATCCTTCAACCCCGCAACATGGACGCCATGAATCGGTGGTCCCCCCCCCGGCGATTGCGTTTCTTGTGCGTCGATCGTGACTTCTGCAATAAACGGCTGTTCGGATCTTGCTGATTATGAGCGTGATTGAATGCGTTTGCCCTGATTGTCTTTCCCTGGGCGCTTGACATAATAATCCAATATTGTATTATCCCATCTCGAACAAATTGAGGAATCCGCATGACCACCCCCCATCCGCACTCAGAATTCATCCGGCGAATGCCTTGTTCCCCGCCGAAGGGACTTCCCGCCGGCAGCATGCTCCCCCTCTGGCACCGGATCCACCAGGAGCTCATGCTCCGCGGCCAGAAATGGGGCCTGCCCACCAACGTCGCCATGGTCCTCGTCCATCTTCACCTCCATCCCGAGGATTCCGAACCCGCCGCCATGGCAGCCGCCAACTATTTTCCTCGCCAGACCATCACCTTCATCCTCGACATGCTGGAGAGGGAAGATCTCGCCGCCCGCAAGCCCCACCCCAACGACCGCCGGCGCAAGATCGTAACCCTCACGCCAAAAGGAAAGGCAAAAGCCGAGGAGATGCTCCAAGGCCTGATCGCCTTCGAATCCGCCGCCCTCCGCACTATCGAGGATGTGGATCTCCCCCGTCTCCAGTCCTTCCTCGCCCGCTATGCCGACGCTCTGGCCGCCCAGAACGACATTGATTTGAAAACCTGAAAGGATTTTTCCATGCACGCCCCCTCCATCTTCCGCCCGGTCCTCTCTGGCCTGCTCCTGCTGGCCCTGGCCTCCGGCTGCACAAGCTTCGAGCCCGCCCGCGCCCGCCAGGACCAAACGGATGCCTTCACCCAGCAACTCGCCCGCCTCGCCGAGGCCGAACTGAACAGGCCGCTTTCGCTCGACGATTGCGTCCGCATCGCCATGACCAACAACTATGCCGTGCGCAAGGCCGATCTCGACCGCGAGCTCTACCGCATCGGAAAGAACGTGGCCTTCACCGCGTTCCTCCCCAACGTCGCCGCATCCGCCGGCTACTATTCCTACGCCAAGGAGCAACCCCAGCAGACCGAAAAGCAGTTTGGAACGGCGGGGCTGGAGATCGGCATGCCGATTTTCATGCCGTCCACCTGGTTCCTTTATGCAGCCGCGCGCCACGGATATGCCGCCGCCGGAGTGGCCGCCGCCTATGTGCGCCAGGGCATCGTGATGCAAACCACCGCCCAGTACTACAACCTCCTCGTGCAGCAGGAAACCGTGACCGCCCTGGAATCGCAGCTCAAGGCCGCGCGGGAAGCCTCCGACCGCATCCAGGCCCTCGCCGGCGAAGGTTTCTTCGCCAAATGGGAGGGCGAGCAGGCCCTTCTGGCGGCGGAAGTGCGCGAAACCGAATTGAACCAGGCCCGCCGCAAACTCACCGTCGTCCGGGGCGAGTTGCTCCAAGGCATGGGCCTCTCCCCAACGGCCTCCATCGAGGTGTCCGGCGAAGCGGCAGAGCATGCCATGCCGGAAGGCAGCGTCGAAAGCCTTGTGCTGAAGGCCCTTGAAATCCACCCGGAATTGGCCATTGCCGACCGCCAGGTGGTCATTCAGGAACACCAGGTCCGCCAGGCGTTCTGCAACTTCCTGCCCACCCTCTCCCTCTTTTCCAACGGATCGTGGACCGGCAACGATTTGGCCGCCCACTCCGCCAACTGGGTCTCGGGGTTCAGCGGCGTCTGGACCCTGTTTGACGGCCTCGCCAACGTGGCCCGCTACAAGGCCGCCAAGGTCGACCGCCAAAAATCGGAACTGGAACGCGAGTCCACCTTCCTCTCCATCATGGTTCAGGTGGTCGCCGCCGAAGCCGCCGTGCGCGATGCCGCCGAAACCGCCCGCGTCCGCCAACGCGCCTATGATGTGGCCGCCGCCAAGGCCACCGACTACGACGCGCGGGCCATGGAGGGTCTGATTTCCCTCAGCGACGCGCTCGATGCCCGCGCCGTCCGGGATCTGGCGCAGGTTGCGCTTGTCCACAGCCGATATCAGAAACGCATCGCCATCGCCAACCTCGAACTGGCCATGGGCCTCACCCTTGTCCCCGAATCCAAGCCCGAAACGAAAGAAGAGAAGTAAGCATGAACACAACCCGCAACGTCCTCCGCATCCTGGTCCTCTCCCTCGCCGCCACCGTCCTTTCAACGGGTTGCGGCAAGAAGGAAACGGCCACACCCACTGAAGCCATCCGCGCTCTGGCCGTGCGAACCCAGCCCGCGACCCTCCGCACCTTTGAACGGCGCCTGACCGTGCAGGGATCGCTGGAAACCAAGAACTACGCCAACGTGGCCTCCCGCACCGATGGCAATCTCGACGCCATCTGGGTGGACAAAGGCGATTCCGTCGTCGCCGGCAAAACCGCTCTTTTCCAGATCGACTCCGCGAACCGTGAAAACGCCTTGGCCATTGCCGAGCAGGATTTGGCGGTGGCTCAGGCCGCCCTGGCCGTCGCCAAAGCCTCCGCTCAGAAAACCGAAGCGGAAGCCCGCAAGGCCACCTTGGATTTCGACCGCTATGGCCGTCTCCACAAGGACAGCCGCGTCAGCGACAACGAATTCGAGGGCGCCGAAGTCCAGTTCGAATCCGCCAAGGCCGGCATCGCCGTTTCCAAAGCCCAGGTCGAGCTGGCCGAAAGCCAGGTCAAGCAGGCGGAAGCCGCGCTTTCCATTGCCCGGAAGAATTTCAACGATGCCAAGGTCGTCGCGCACATCTCGGGCGTGGTCAGTTCCCGCTCGGCCGAACCGGGCGAACAAATGTCGGTGGGCCGCGTTCTGCTGCGCATCGACGACCTTTCCACCGTGGAGGCCGCCGCATTCCTGCCCGCCCAATACTATCCGGAAGTCATCCCCGGACAAACCATCTTCCGTCTGAACGTCGGCGGACGCGATGCAGGCACCCACACCGTGACCTACCGCAGCCCCACCATCCACACCGCCCTGCGCACCTTCGAGATCAAGGGACGCGTGGAAACCCGGGAGGGGCTCACCGTTCCCGGCAACATGGCCGACCTGACCCTCGTCTTTGAATCGCGCCAGGGTCTCGGCATTCCCTCGGCCTCCATCCTGACCCGCGGCGGAAAATCCGTCGTTTTCGTGGCCAAAGAGGGCAAGGCCGTTTCCCGCGAAATCCAGACCGGCCTCCAGAACGATGCATGGACGGAAATCCTCTCCGGGCTCGAGGCTGGCGAAAACGTCATCTCGGAAGGCCAAACCCAGTTGCGCGACGGTTCCCCCGTGGATATCCACTAATTCAACCCCGATCGGAGATTCCCCATGTTCCTCGCCTCTGCTTCCACGAAACGTCCCATTGCGATGAGCTGTCTGCTCATCGCCCTCATCGTTCTCGGGCTCAACTCCTACCGCAAGCTGTCCATCGAGGACATGCCCGCGGTCGACATTCCCTATGTAGCCATCGTCACCACCTGGGTGGGAGCCTCCCCCGAGGACGTGGAAAAGGATGTCAGCAAATACATCGAGGATGCCGTTTCCGGCATCGACGGCCTCAAGCACATCGAATCCTCCAGCTTGGAGAACGTTTCCCAGGTCGTGCTGGAATTCAACATGTCCGTCGACGTGGACACCGCCGCGCAGGACGTCCGCGAAAAGCTCGACCCCGTCCTGTCCAAGCTTCCCGAGGACGCCGAACGCCCCGTCATCCAGAAGATCAACCTCAACGCCAAACCCATTGCCAACATCTTCCTCTCGGGCGATGCCCCCATCGACGACCTCTACGACTATGCCGACAACACCATCGCCGACCGCTTCGCCACCATTCCCGGCGTGGCCGAAGTGCAGGTCATCGGCGGCAACGAACGCGAAGTATGGGTGGAACTGGACCGCGCGGTGCTCGCCTCCGCGGGCCTGACCACCTACGACGTCACCGCCGCCCTGCAAGGCGGAATCCTCAGCCTGCCCGGCGGGCGCATCCGCGAAAACGGCAACGAATATTCCATCCGCTTCGACGCCGAATACCAGAATGTCGCCGACATCGCCAACCTCGAAGTGGCCAACCACGAAGGCTCCCGCCGCCGCCTCGGCGACCTGGGCACCGTCCGTTTCGCCACCGCCGAAGTCCGCCAGCGCGCCATCCTGGACGGCAAGCAGGGCATCGTGCTCAAGATCGTCAAGAAGGCCGAGGGCAACATCGTTTCCGTCGTCAAGGAATCGCGCAAGCGCTTCGGGGAAATCAACCAAACCCTCCCCGGCGGCATGGAAATGACCTGGATTTCCGATGAGGCCGAAAACATTCAGGCCTCCGTCGATTCCGCCGTCTCCGGCGTGTGGCAGGCGGTCCTGCTTTGCGCCTTCATCCTCTTCGCCTTCCTCGTCAACATCCGGACGACCGTCGTGGTGGCCATCACCATGCCTGTCACCATCCTGATCAGCCTCTTCTTCATGCAGCTCGCCGGCCAGAGCCTCAATACCGTCACCCTGCTCGCCATCGGCCTCTCCACCGGCGTGCTGGTGTCCAACTCCATCGTCGTCCTCGAAAACATCGTCTCGAAGTTCGAAACCATGGACGACCACTGGGAGGCGGCCCGCATCGGCACCTCCGAGATGACCGTCGCCGTTCTCGCCTCCGCCGGAACCAACGTCATCGTGATGCTGCCCATTGCCATGATGTCGAGCATGGTCGGCCGCATTCTGGCCCCCTTCGCCATCGCCACACTCATCGTCAATGCGGCCTCCATTCTGGTCAGCTTCACCCTCACCCCCATTCTCTGCGCCCTTCTCATGCAGCCCGCCAGCCAGCGGAAAAACAACGCCTTCACCCGGTTCGGCAAGCGGTGGGATTCCGGATTCCAGTCCTTCGCCGTCCGCTATACGAACGGACTGCGCCGCATCGCCCGCAGCCGCTTCTTCAGCGCCCTCTTCGTGCTGGGTTTCGTGGTCCTCTTCTTCGGAACCATGAAGTTCAACGGCTCCAAGCTGGGCTTCACGTTTTTTGAAACGGCCGACAACGGCCGCATTTTCATCCGCGTGGAAACGCCCCCCTACTACGATCTCGAAAAGACCATCTCCCGCCTCGAGGGCATCCAGGCGCGGCTGATGAATTTCTCCGACCTCCAGCACGTCCTCACCACCGCGGGCAAGGCGGAATCCCAGAGCGGGCAGGCCAGCGAAGGCGTCTATATGGGCCAGATCGAACTGTTCTTCAAGCCCAAGACCGAACGTTCCTGGCAAATCATCGATCGCATCTCCGAAATCCGCGCCCTCCTGCGCGACGAAACCGACTGCATTGTTTCGGCCTCGCTGCCCGGAAAAATGGGAGGCCAGAACTTCCAGATCGACCAGAACCTGTGCGGCGACGACCTCGAAACCCTCGACCGCGCCGCGCTCGCCATCCAGTCCGCCGCCCTTGCGCTGCCCGGCGTGGACCAGCTCGAAACCACCGTCCGCGACACCAAGCCCGAAATCCGCATCCAGCCCAAGCGCGCCGTGCTCTCCGACCTCGGCATGCCGGCCTCCCTCCTGGGCAGCATCGTCCGCGCCAACGTGGACGGCATCGAAGCCGCCAACTACAAGCGCGGCGACAGCACCTTCGACATCCGCGTCAAACTCGCCGAGCGCGAAGGCAAGGACCAGGTCCGCCAATTCCTCCTCCCCGGCGCCGATGGCCGCCCCATCCCCTTCGAGACCGTCGCCGACGTGGTGGATACGCGCTCGCTCATCCAGATCTACCGTGTCGACAAGCGCCGCACCGTGAAGATCCTGGGCGACATCAAGCCCGGCGCCACCATGAGCGGCGTGGCCGGCGACATCGACCGTGCCGTGAAGGACAACAACCTTCTCCCTCCCGGCTACACGCTCGGCAACTCCGGAATGTCCGAAATCATGGACGAGGCCGTTGCCGACTTCGGCGAGGCCATTCTTCTGGCCATCTTCCTCACCCTGCTCACGCTCGCCGCCATCCTGGAATCGTGGAGCCGTCCCGGTCTTGTGCTGCTCACCCTGCCCATGGGACTCATTGGTGTTGTTTGGGCGCTCGTTCTGAGCGGGGCCGCCATCACCATCCTCGTGCTACTCGGCATCCTCATGCTCATCGGCGTCGTCGTCAACGCCGCCATCCTCATCGTCGACAAAATGGCCCAGCACATTCAGGAAGGCGTCTGCCGCCGCGAAGCCATGCTCACCGCCATGGTCGAGCAATTCCGCCCCGTGCTGATGGTGGTGCTCGCCTCCGGCCTCGGCATGCTGCCCATCGCTATCAGCCACGGCATCGGCTCCGAAAACCGCGCCGGCATCGGCATCGCCTCCGTCGGCGGCATCATTGTCGCCGGCGTGCTCACCGTCGTCGTCCTGCCCCTCCTCTACACCCTCTTCACGGGCAAGCCCAAGGCGGATTCTCCCGCGAAAGCATCCGAATAACCCATGCGTCCCCTTCTCCTGCCCGGCGCGCTGGCGGCCCTGCTGGCCTTCCAGCCGGTTTCCGCCCGCGCCGCGCACACCTGGTTCGCCAGCGATCCTCCCCTGCTCAGCCTCAGCCTCGGGGCCGCGCAAATCTTCGACAGCCATCCGGAAGTCTTCTGGGGCATGGAATATCGCCCCGCCTTCCGCTTCTGCCACTTCGGGCCCTGGCTCTTCTTCGGCAGCGGAAAGGACAACGCCTTCTATGCCGCCCTGGGCATTCTGGTCGATCTGGAACTGGGGCACAACTGGGTGCTGACCCCCAGCTTCGGCGCCGGATACTACAACGCGGTGAACGGAATGGATCTCGGCTTCGACGCCGAATTCCGCTCCGGCATCGAACTCGCCAGGCGATTCCGGAACGGCCATCGCATCGGCCTCGCCTTCTCCCACCTCTCCAACGGCTCCCTCAGCAACCGCAATCCCGGCACCGAAACCCTCGGCCTCGTCTATTCCTTCCCCTTCCTCTCGCTCTTTCGTTCCGCGCCCCCTCCCTAGGCCGGGTGGCGGAAACCGGTTTTCCATCGTGTGGAAAAAAGTTTTCCACAGTGTGGAAAAATTCCGCCCCGGTTTTCCACGGTGTGGAAAAATGTAGAATTCGGATTTCGCTTCCCGCCAAAAGAAGTATTGTAGATCCCACGATGATTTTCTTTTTCCAAATATTGTGCGTCCTGAGCCTGGTCGCCACCGGTTTTTTCGCGCGGCGCCGAGGCCTCCTGTCCGCGCAGGGAACCAACGATCTGGCACGCATCGCCCTCTCGCTGATCTACCCCGCCCTGGTGGTGGCCTCGATCACGCAGCTTTCGTTCGCCGACCTGCGCGCCCACCTTTCGCTTCCCCTGCTCACGATGGCGATCGCCATGGCGGGGTTCGCCCTGGGCCTGCTCGCCGTGAAATTCCTCGGGCGGGTGCCGCGCGAAACCGCCCAGGCGTTTCTGTTCCACTGCCTCATCAACAACTATTTGTTCCTGCCCCTTCCGCTCGTCCTCTTCCGCTTTGGCGAAAAAGGCGTGGCGCTCCTGGTGTTCGCCTCCGTGGGCTATGAATTCCTGCTGTGGTCGCTGGGCGTCGTGCTGTTCACCAAGACCTTCTGCATCCGCCAGCGCGCTAAGGCGCTCCTGAGCCCGCCGTTCCTTTCGCTGGTGTTCAGCCTCCTTTTCGTGGCCGCCCGCGACCTCCTGCCGTGGCCCGTCCTGCCGGCATGGGGCACGCTGGCGGGCCAGACCCTCCTCTCCGGCCTGCGGACCTTTGGCGCCGCCACCGTCGCGGTGGCCATGCTGGTGGCGGGCAGCCGCTTCGCCGTGCTGAAGTTCGAGACCATGCTGGGATGGCGCATCTGGCTGGTCTCGGCCATCCGCCTGGTCGGCGTCCCCCTCGTCATGATTCCCCTGCTCGGACGCCTTCCCCTGGACGACATGAGCCGGGGAATCCTGTTCATCGTGGCCGTCATGCCCTCGGCCATGGTCAGCGTGCTGTTCTCCGAGCGCTACGGAGGCGACACCGACTTCATCGCCGGCGGCCTCCTCCTCACGCATCTCTGGGCGCTCCTCACCGTGCCCGTCCTTCTCGCGTGGGCCTTCTGAAGAAAGCCCGGCCCTACTGGCGGGGACCGCGCGGACGGAAGGAGCGCACTCCTCCCTTTCCGTGCGCCGCCGGGGAATGCCCACCCGGCCGGGGCTTTCCCTGCGGCGGTTTTCCACCGCCCTGGGGCTTTCTGCCGCTCTGCGGTTTGCCACCGCGGGAAGCCGCCGGGGCCGCCTGCGGACGCGCCGCATAATCAAAATTCTCCAGCTTGCGGCGCTCGATCTTCGCCCCCAGCACCCGCTCGATGGCGCGCACCACGCCTTCGTCTTCCTGCGTCACGAACGTGAACGCATCGCCCGTCTTCGCCGCGCGCCCCGTGCGGCCAATGCGGTGCGTATAATCGTCCACCGTGCGCGGAATATCAAAGTTGACGACATGCGAAATGCTGGACACATCAATGCCGCGCGCGGCCAGATCGGTCGCCACGAGCACGTGGAAATGGCCGCTGCGGAATCCCTCCATCGCCGCTTTCCGCTGCCCCTGCGACATGTTCCCCTGCAGGCTCGTGGCCTTGTGCCCCACCTTGTCCAAATGCGCCGCCAGGCGTTTCGCGCGATGCTTGGTGCGCGTGAACACCAGGACGGATTCCCGGTCGATCTGCCCCAGCAACGCGGTCAGCAAGGCCGTCTTCTGGCTGTCGACCACCGGATAGAGGGCATGGGAAACCGATTCCGCCGGCTTGGAAAACGCCATCTGCAGCGTGACCGGGTCGCGCAGGAAATCGTGGGCCAGCGCGCGGATTTCCTCGGGCATGGTGGCGGAAAAGAGAAGCGTCTGCCGCTGGGCGGGCAGCCGCGACACGATCTTCCGGATGTCCGGCAGGAACCCCATGTCGAACATGCGATCCGCCTCGTCCAGCACCAGGCATTCGATGTTCGACAAATTGATCGTGCCCTGCCGGACGTGATCCAGCAGGCGCCCCGGACACGCAATGACCATTTCCGCGCCGCGCCGGAGGTTGCCCATCTGCGGCCGCATGCTTACGCCGCCGTAGATCGTCACGCAGTTCAGGTTGGTTCCGGCCGCGAGACGGTCCATCGCCTCGCGGGTCTGTTCGGCCAGTTCGCGCGTGGGGCCGATGATCAACGTGCGCAGCTTGTGGCGCGGGCCGCTCACCAGGCGGTGCAGAACCGGTATGCCAAACGCTGCCGTCTTGCCGGTGCCCGTCTGGGCCAGGCCAATCACATCCTTGCCTTCCAGAACGACGGGAATGGACTTTTGTTGAATCGGCGTGGGCTTTTCATAACCCAGTTTTCGGATGTTTTCCCGGATGCGGGCGTCCAGACGATGCAGATCAAAACTCATGGAATCTCCTTTGGCCGCCATCCGCTGCCCTGCCCGGCGGGCACGGTCCTCCGGGAACGACACGGCGCACACCATGACGGAAGAGTGCCCAAGAAGCGAGAGGAGAATCGCATCACGAAACCGGCGGGGGCGGAGGCACGCAAGCCAGCAGGGCCGCCTTGTCCGAAAGACCTTCCAGTTGCCGGTCGTAGAGTTCCTGCAGCATGCGCGAAAAATGCGGGCCAGGCTTGTGACCGAGGGCAATCAAATCGCGACCCGTGATCAGCGGCGGCGGCAGCACGGGTTCGGCGGCAAACTTCTCTTTTTCCGCCCGGAGGAAATCGTACACGTCCAGCAACGCATGCGAGGACAGGCAGTCCAGACGGTGCAATTCCAGATCGTCGTCGAAAGTCGGCGCCCCCAGGAGGCGGCGCAGCTTGGGCGCGCGCATCTTCGGCGCATCGGCCAAGCGCATGTGGTTGCCCACCAGCGCGCACACATCGTCGGTCAACCCGTTGGGCGCGCGCAGACGCTCGAGGATGGTTCGGGCCATCTCCGCGCCCACGGCGGCATGGCTCTCGAAACGCCAGCGCGGGGTGCCATCCGGCAGGGTGACGAGTTGCGCGGTGGGCGGCTTGCCCACGTCGTGAAGCAGCACCGAAAGCGCCAGCCGCAGCGGCGGATTCGGCGGCAGCCCGTCGAGCATCAGCCGCGTGTGCGTGAACACATCGCCTTCCGGATGGAACTCCGGCGGCTGCTCCACGCCCACCATCGCCGCGATCTCGGGCAGGATTTCCTTCAGCAACCCGGAATCGAGCAGTCGTTGCAGGGCCTCCCCCGCCCGTGCCGACTCCGTCAGCAGGCGAAACAGTTCGTCGCGAATGCGCTCCGCGCTGATGCGCCGGATCTGCGGAGCCAGCCGCTGAATAGCGGAAAACGTGGCAGGGTCGATCGAAAACCCCAGCGTCGACGCAAAACGAATGGCCCGCAGCATGCGCAGGTGGTCTTCGGCAAAACGCACCTCCGGATCGCCAATGGCGCGAATGCAGCGGGCCTCCAAATCCGCGCGGCCGCCGACATAGTCCCGGATTTCCCCGGTGGCCGGGTCCCACAAGAGTGCATTGACGGTGAAGTCGCGCCGAAGGGCGTCTTCGCGGGCGTTGGAAAACACCACCGATTCCGGACGCCGTCCATCCGCATAGGGCGAATCCACGCGGTAGGTGGCCACCTCAACGGGATCGCCCTCCTCCGGCACCACCACGATGATCCCGAACGCCTTGCCGATGGGCAGGGTCTTCGGAAAGAGCGCCTCGATCCGCTCGGGAAGCGCATCCGTGGCAATGTCCCAGTCCTTCGGCACCCGCCCGAGAAGATGATCGCGGACGCAACCGCCCACCAGGAATGCCTCGTGGCCATTCTGGCGAAGCCTCTCCAGGACGCGCAACGGGCCGCTTGGAATCGCCGTTTTCAATCCTGGAGTACCGCGCAGAGAGGGACGTGGTCGGACGGTTTGGGCAGCGTGCGCGGAACGATGTCGATGGAGGACTCCACCGACTTCCGGGCCAGCGGCGCCGTCGCCAGAATGTAGTCGATGCGCCAGCCGCGTTTTTCGGTTGGATTGAACGGGACACGGTAGTCGTAAAAAGAATAATCCACCAAATCGGGATGGTGCTTGCGGAACAAGTCGGAAAAACCAAAGGACAGCACGTTTTCAAACGCGTCGCGCACCGCCTGGTGGTAGCACACGTGATCCGTTTTGCCTTCGGGATTCGTCACGTCGATGGGCCGGCGCGCCACGTTGAGATCGCCGCACCACAGCAGAGGCGTGGTGGTGGAAAAGCGCTTTTCGAAGTATCGCTTCAGCCGGGCGAACCAGTCCAGTTTGTAGGCATACATCGCGTGGTCGATCTCCCGCCCCTGCGGGACATAGGTGTTCACCACGTGGAGATCGCCAAACCGGGCGTGAATCAAACGGGCCGCATCGGTTGGCTCGTCATCGAGACCGCAGGATACCTCGTCCGCCGGCTTCTTCGAAACAACGGCCACGCCGTTGTAGGACTTCTCCCCCTTGAAGGCGACCTGCCAGCCTGCCGAACGGAACGCCTCCGCCGGAAATTCGGCATCCTGCGCCTTGGTTTCCTGGAGACAAAGCACATCGGGCTGGTGCTCCTCCAGCCATCGCAGAACGATATCGAGCCGGGAACGGACGGAGTTGCAGTTGAACGTGGCGATTTTCATGATGCAGGAGAGACTAACACGTCAGCCCCTGTGCCACAACCTGCGGTTCGGCCCGTACAACCGATGGACCGAAAACCCTACCAGCCCCTACTTCAGCGCCTTGTCGAGCTGGGGATCGGGCGGAATGCCCAGGCTGAGCGCGCCTTTGTAGTATTTGCGGGCCGCCTTGAGATCCACCGGATCCACGAAGGCAAAGAGCTGGGCAAGGTTGTAGTGGACTTCGGGCAGATTCTTGTCGAGCTTGACGGCCATGAGGAGCGTTTCGCGGGCCTCGCTGTAAAAGCCCGCCCCCATCATGGCGGCGCCCAGCGTGGCGTGGACTTCCGCATTCTTCGGGTTGTTCTTGGCCAAATCGATGAGCAGCGCGGCGGCATCCGAATAGCGCTGGAGGCGGATCAGCGCAATGCCTTCGATGAGCGCCAGGTTCATGTCGTTTCCTGCCCCGGCCCGAGCCTGCTGCACGGTGGCCAGCGCCGCATCGTTGTCGCCCTCCTGCAGAAGCTGGCGCACATAATCCGCCGCAGTCAACCCATCCGGAATCGGTTTGGGAGGCACCGTTGCCTTGACGGGTGAATCAGCGACAGACGATGGAGGCAGAACAGGAGGCGGGGGAGACTCCTTCCTGGATTCAGGCGCCGACGGTGTTTTGGAAGGGCTGACGGCCGGTGTCTCTACGACGGCCACCTCCACAGGAGGGTGCGCAAGGTCTTCCTCCAACTGCTGGGCCTTCATTTCGGCCTGCTCGGCACGAAATTCCGCGTCGTCCAGCTCTTGATTCAAACTTTTAATTTCCTGATCCAGCCGTTCGTTCTGCACACGCAGCTCGTTGACCTTGCCCTCCATGTCGTTCAGGACTTGATCCAGTTCCTTTTTGGAATCCACCTGTTCCTGAAGGTCCTGAATTTGGGTTTCCTTCGCCTGCAACTCGGCCCGGAGGCTTTCGAGAGCCTGCTGTTCACCCTGGGCCTTTTCGCCAATCTTCAGGTTGGCGGCATCGAGGTCCTGACGAAGTTGCTCGTTCTGCGCCGTCAGGGTTTCCACTTCCTCTTGCAGAGCTTCCGCATCCGCCAGCTCCGTTTCGAGACTGGCAATACGGCTCTTGAGATAATCGATTTCGACCGACCGGTCGGCGGCGGGGTCGCGTTCCGGCGCCGACGAAACCGCCACAACCGGAGTCACCGCAACCGCTGGACGGATCGGCTCCGGAGGCAAATCCGGCAATTCCTCGGGCACCCCGCCGCTCTTGCGGCGCTCCACATCGGCAATCTGGTTGTCGCAATAGGTCTTGCGGTATTGAATGACGCGCGGCTCCCAGCCGGGAAAATCCTTCGCAAGCTGGAGATAATAGTCGCGCGCCGCCTTGTATTGGGAAAGGGCCTCGTCCAGCCGGCCCGCATCGAGGCTCTGGTCGGCTTGGACGAGGTTCACATACGCCTCCGTCTGAATCTGGGCAGGATCGGTCAGGGCCGCCCGGGCGCCGCCGGCAAGAAACCAGCAGGCCAAGGCGAGAAGGATCGCAGGAATTCGATTCATGGCAGAGGCGTTCTGTGGTTGGGGTTGGGAGGCTACTTCAATGCGGCCGAGATGACATGCTCGCAGGCGTTCACCTTGGCCACGACATCGTCGCCGGGCTTCTGGTCCAGCTTGAGCGTGCAGCAGGCCGCTCCGCCACCCTCGAAGATCAGGTTTTCCATTTCCTCGATGTTGATCTGGGCGCCGCGCAGGATGTCCAGCACGCCGGCGATCACGCCCACCTTGTTGTAGTGGCGCACCACCAGGTTGATGATGGCGGTGGTCTTCTTGCGGATGTTGACCACGTTCGGCGGGTTGCCGGTTTCCTGGAACACTTTCACGATGCGGACCGCTTCCTGCGCAATGGCCTCGGAGGCTTGGTCGGTGGAGGCCCCCACGTGCGGCGTGCAGGCGGCCATGTAGGACGCCGTGGCGGTGTCCGCGAACGGATCATCGCCGCCCGCGGGCTCGGCATCGAACACGTCGGAGGCCACGCGGATCTTCTTGGAGGCCACCGCCTCCTTCAGGGCGGCCCAATCGATGATTTCGCCGCGGGCGGTATTGACGAGGATGGAGCCGGGCTTCATCAGGCCCAGAAATTCGGCATTGATCATCTTCTTGGTCTCGGGCTTGGCGGCGAGATGCAGGCTGATGGCGTCGGACACCTTGGCCACATCGGCCGGCGTGGCGCAGAAGCCCACGCCCAGTTCCTTGGCCTTCTCGGCCGTGAGGGAGCGCGACCAGGCCACCACATTCATCTCCAGCGCCAGGGCGCGGCGGATCACGGCCTTGCCGATGGAACCCACGCCGAGAATGCCCAGCGTGCGATCCTTCAGGCCGGCGGCCTTGCCGTATTCCTTCTTGCGCCACTTGCCGCCGCGCAGGTCCACCGTGGCATCCGCAATGCGGCGGTCGGCGGCGATCAGCAGGCCAATCGCCAGCTCGGCCACGGCCTCGGTGTTCTTGCCGGGGCAATTGGTGACATGGATGCCAAACTCGGACGCCTTGGCCAGGTCGATCGTGTTGACGCCCGCGCCCGCGCGGATGATCAGCGAGAGGTTCTTGCCTGCCTCAATCGTGGCGGCAATAACCTTGGTCGAACGGACAATCAACACTTCCGCATCGCCAATGGCGGCCGGCAAATCCTCCGCCTTGAGATCGGGGTTGGACACCACGGCATGGCCCAGCTTTTCAAGCGCGGACAACGCGGACTTGGACATCTTATCGGCAATCAGGATTTTCATCGGTTTCTCCTTGTTTTATGTTGGACCCGGAATCGTAGCAGAGGCCACGGAGGCAGGGAATCCCCAAAAGCGCCTTGTATTAAAGCGTTTCCTTACCATGAACCTTGGAGGCCACCTTGAGCCGCAGCGCATTGAGCCGGATGAAGCCGGTGGCGTCGTCCTGGTTGTAGGCTTTCGTGGGATCGGCATCCATCGTGGCAATCTGCGGATTGTAGAGCGACACCGCGCTCTTTCGGCCCGCGACATAGAGCCCGCCCTTGTAGAGCTTCACGCGGACCGTGCCGGTGACGTGCTTCTGGGTTTCCTCCACCAGCGCCTGGAGGGCCAGCCGCTCGGGAGCGAACCAGAAGCCGTTATAGACCATCTCGGCATAGCGCGGAATGAGGCCGTCGCGCAGGTGCATCGTCTCGCGGTCCATCGTCAGCGATTCCATCTGCCGGTGGGCAAACTGCAAGACCGTGCCGCCGGGGGTCTCGTAGACGCCGCGGCTCTTCATGCCCACGAAGCGGTTCTCCACCATGTCCACCCGGCCCACGCCGTGCTTGCCCGCCAGCGCATTCAGCTTGCGCATCACCTCCAGCGGCGAGAGCTTCTTGCCGTTGACCGCCACGCAATCGCCCCGGACGAAATCCAGTTCCACGGTCTCCGCGCGGTCCGGCGCATCGGCCGGATCGCACGTCAGGCGGAACATGTCCTTGTTCTTGGGCGAAAACGCATCGAACCACGGATCCTCCAGGATGCCGGCCTCGTAGGAAATGTGGAGCAGGTTGCGGTCCATGGAATACGGCTTCTTGGCCGACGCCTGCACATCGATCTTGTGCTTCGCGCAATAGGCGATCATTTCGGTGCGGCCCGGGAACGCCTGGCGATAGGCTTCGATGCGCCACGGGGCAATCACCTGGAGGTTGGGCGCCAGCGCCGCCGCCGTCAGCTCGAAACGGACCTGGTCGTTCCCCTTGCCCGTCGCCCCATGGGCAATGGCATCGGCGCCTTCCTGCACGGCAATTTCCACCATGCGCTTGGCAATCAGCGGCCGCGCAATGGAGGTGCCCAAAAAGTATTGCCCTTCGTAAATCGCATTGGCGCGCATCATCGGATAAATGAAATCCTTGGCGAATTCCGCCTGCAGGTCATCGATGTAGATCTTGCTCGCGCCCGTCGCCAGCGCTTTCTTGCGCAGCCCCTTGAGTTCCTCGCCCTGTCCCACATCCGCCGCAAACGCGATGATCTCGGCCTGATAGTTTTCCTTGAGCCACTTCAAAATCACCGAGGTGTCCAAACCGCCCGAATACGCCAATACAATTTTCATATCGTTTCCTTTGCTGCGCCCCAATGGCGCGAAAACGGGTATAGTAGGTATTTTTCATTGGAAAGCAAGCGGCGCAAATGGCGCGAAAGGAACGGGGGACGGGCGCATCCCTGATTCGTCGCCCCAACGCATCTGTCGCCCCAC
Source organism: uncultured Verrucomicrobiota bacterium (assembly GCA_964397035.1). GTDB lineage: Bacteria > Verrucomicrobiota > Kiritimatiellia > CAIQIC01 > Lenti-01 > Lenti-01. The sequence continues at coordinate 11,077 of CAYNHA010000233.1, read as the reverse complement.
TGGTCACCATGGAGAGGAATATTCAATCTTCAATATCCAAGTGCTGAGTGAAGGCAGAAGAACTGCACTCCGCCAAAAACAGCCGGGGTGGAACCCGGCCCTCGTTGTAGCCGGGCACGGTGGGCCCGGCGGGTTGGAAGCAACCGGGGTCGACGCCCCCCGGCTACAGAAGCGGCTTGATTTCTGCCATTGGTGGAACGACCTCCGCATCGTCCGGATTCATTATGCAAGAGTATCCAGTTTTTATAAAAACTGGATAAAAGCTCTTTTCCGGATGCTCAAGAGGACCGCCTGCTTCCAATTCCCCCTATCTGTGTCCATCGGTGCTCAACCGTGGTTCATCATCACGAGGCTTCCGTTTCTATTGCGCCGATGGCCGCACAAAGCCGGCGAAATAGAGATGCGACCGAAAGGAACGTAAGTGCCGAGCCGATGGATCACGCCCCCAAAAACCGTGAACCCCGAACCGTGAACCATTTCCCCTGAACCCCAAACCACCCCTTCCCCCGCCCTTTCCCTCACACTTCCGGCTGCTCCACGGTCACCACGCGGGACTCGTCCCCGGCGCTTCCCATTTCCAGGCGAACATGCCAGCAGGTTTCCGGCAACAGATCCCCGGCGCGTTCGGCCCACTCGATCGCCACGATGCCGTCGTAGTGGTAGAGGTAATCTTCCAGCCCCAGCCCGAACGCATCGCCCGCGCCTCGGATGCGGTAGAGATCGATATGCGCCAGCGGCTTCTGCCCCTTGTATTCATTGATGAGCGTGAAGGTGGGACTTCCCACCGGACGCCGCACGCCCAGCGCCCGAGCCATTCCCTGCACGAAACAGGTCTTGCCCGCGCCCAAATCCCCATGCAGGCACAGCACCGTTCCCGGCGGCATCTCCGCCGCCAACGTCGCCGCCAACGCCTGCGTTTCCGCCGCCGACCCTGTTGCCACCTGTCGCTTCACCGATTTCATGGCCCGGCAGACTCGCAAGAAACCCCCGCCGTTGGCAAGCGCCGGATTACAGCCCCGCCTTTTTGGCGGAAACAAGAGTCTTCCGGGCAAGGGCCAGCCTGTCTTCCGACAGTTTCAACTCGCCCAGGATGGTGGGCGTAAAATCGCGCGTGATGATGCGCATGGGCAGATCGTCGATCACCAGCAATTCGCCCAGATACACATAGGCCGCCAGGGGAACCAAGTGGCCGTTGGGCATCGGGTGGTGATGATGGCGGATGCCGTTCAGGAGGCTTTCGGGAAACAACCATTTTTGACACAACAGCGCGCCCACGTCGCAATGGCTCAGGCCATAGAGCTGCTCTTCCGCCGTGATCATGGCCTGCCGGTCGCTCCACGGAGTGCCCATCAACGGGCCGCCCCATTGCTGCGAGGCCAGCAGCAACACCAGTTTTCCAATATTGTGCAGCAGTCCCGTGACCTTGCACACTTCCTGATCGTGCCGAGGCAAATCCGCGTTTTTGGCCAGGAGACAGCACGCCACGGAAACCTGCTCCGAATGAAGGAAATAGTCATCCAAATGCTTGAGCCGGCTGAACGACTCCCGCACCAGCCGGTTGGAATACGAAGCCAGGATGTACTCCACCAGATTTTCCATCCCAAAGTAGAGCACGGCCTCCGAGACCGTCTCCACCGGATGCCCCACGCCATAGGCCGCCGAATTGGCAAAACGCAACAGATCGGCGCACAAACCGGGATCCTTTTCGATCAGGGGGACAATCCGCGTAAAATCCATGCGCGGGTCGCAGGCCGCCGCCCGCAACTGCACGGCCGTGGCCGGCATCGCCGGAAGCGTCTCGATCTGGCGGATCACCCTCCCCGCCACTTCCGCCCGTTTGACGGCCCGGTCCAAACCCTTCACCGACTCGCTCGAAGATTCGTTTGCCATACGAGGAAATCCTATCCTGCCCTCTCCACATTTGCAAGAGCGAGAACACGTTAAAATCTTCCTGACACCCCTGCGCGGCTACTTCCCGCCGGTTTTTTCCAGCGCCGCCAGTCCCTCAGCGGCCTCCGGCTGGTTGGGATGCCGCTTCAGGATGCGCCGCAGCGCGCTCTCGGCTTCCGCGCGTTTGTCCGTCTGGATCCAGCAGGCGGCCAGATCCAATTCCGCCCGCACCAAACCGGGGTCCAGACGGACCGCCTCCGACAAATACGCGATGGCTTCCATCGGGCGTCCATGCCGGGCGAGCAACCGCCCCGTCCGGGCCAAATACAGGGCTGGCAGGCAACCGCCCCCTCCCTCTCTTCCCAAAAGGGTTTGAATGCCTTCCCCGGTTCGGCCCATCAGTCCCAGGGCCAGCGCCAGGGCCGCACGGTGGTCATACCGATGCGGTGCCAGCGCCAACGCCGTCCGCAAAACTTCCTCGGCCTCCCGAACTTGTTCGGCGGAGCCATTGAAAAGAAGCGCCCCCCAAGCCGCCGGGTAATTCCAGTCGTCCGGATTCTCCCGCATGGCCTCGCGATAGACCGGACGCAACTCATCCAGACTGACGGATTGGATCGACCGCAGAAGGCCCTCCCGGTGCCGGCTCAGTGCCTGCACGCGCGCCGCCGTATCCGGCTGATCCTTGAACGGCGGCTTCTGCACGCGTTGAAGCGAAAGATCCGTCAGGTCCAGCTCGCTCCATACCGTGTAGAGCAACCGGTTCTGGCATTCGGATAGCGAGAGCCAGTCCGCCTCTTTCTCCTCTTGCAACGATGGAAGCTCCGCCACCGCCTTCGCCAAGGCCAGGGCCAGCGAATAATTGCCGGCGAAGTTGAAATGCACGTGATCCAGAAAGGCTTCGTTCCCGGGAACAAGGCCCCCTCCCCACTCCTGAAAGAGCCGCTCCGCATCCACGAGCCGGAGGCCCGGCCCGCCCGAATTTCCCAGCTCGCGAAGGATTTCGTTCATCGCGCCATCCGTGCGCACGCGCAGCTCATCCAAATCGCGGGCGCGCTGGAATTGCCGGTTGGCCGCGGCCACGTTCCCGGCCGCCAACTGCGATTCCGCATGACGATACACCCCGCGCGCGGTCCTGCCGGCCAGCGGAGGAAAATCGCGCAGGTTCACGGCCACCGTACACAGCAGGGTTTCGGCGCCCGCCCCGCGGGCCAGTTCCACCACCTTGCGGATGTTTTCGCGGAATTGCCGCCGCACGTCTTCGAGGCGTTCATCCTCTTCCGAGAGGTGCCGGTCGACAAAGAGGTTCAATCCTTCCCACTCCTCAACGCCCGCCTGCGCGACAAGGCGGCGCTGGAGCGCCATCAAGCCTTGGGAAATCCGCAGCCGCGTGGCCCAGACGCGCGCGCGCGTCAGCCAGGAGGACCCGGAAAACGCCCCAAACACCGTGCCCGGCCCATACGGCCCCACCACCTCGTTGTTGCCGGCATACACGATGAATACGTCCGGCTGCAGACGCGCCGCCTCCTGCGCAATCTCGACCATCCCATGCGACGAAATCGCCGTCATCGCCGCATTCGCCACTTCGAAGCGCCGGCCGGGATAGCGCGCCTTCAGCAGGCACGCCACCTGCCGCGCCAGCCCGAACTCCGCCAGCGGGTCGCCCATCGCCGCCGACTCGCCCAGCACAAACACGCGGATCGTTCCCGGCTGCTTCTCGCGGTCGAGCACGATGCACGGCGGCGTACGCGCCAGCCGCGGCGGAAAAAAGCGCTGGCCGAAATATTGATTGTCCGTCCACACCTTCCGGCCCTGGATTTCCGCCGGGACAAAAAACGACGTGGAAACGCCCACCCCCGCCAGCCGCAATCCCCATTCCAGTCCCACCCAGAACAGGAGCGCCAGCACGGACAGACCCCAGCCTCGTCGGGCGCGCGAATGCCCTCCCGTCTGGCGCGGAGTTTTCCATCGTATGGAAAACTTTTTCGCCATTTTTCCACACAATGGAAAGAATTTTTCCACACTGTGGAAAACTGTTCGGAAGGCCGCCATCAGGGCACCACGCTGAACCACTGCTGGGCGGAGTAATCGTAGAACGCCAGGCTGCCGCCGAGCTGCCGGGAATAATGGATCCAGGAGCCGTCCTCCCGCTTCACGTCCGGATAGCATTGGGGACTCGTCCAGAGCCAGCCCAGTTTTTCTTGATGAAACGAAAGGCCATCTTTCACGTTGGTCGCGCAATTCAGCCAGCCCAGCTCGCTATGGCGAATCCACGGAAAAGCCCGGTCATCGAAGCGGCCAAACCAATCGACCTTCGACCATCCGTTCGAGTAGTGGATTCTCCTTCCCCAAAACGGGTCCGGCTCCTCCCGGCCGCTGTCTTCATGAAGGAGCAGGAAGCCGTCGATCACAACCAGATTCCCGCCCGGGGGTTGTCCCGCCAACACCGTCGCTACGCGTGTTTCGTCCGGGAACCGTTCCCGAAGCAGGAGGTTCAGCAAAGGCGGCGCGGCGCAACGCAAATGGGAACTGCCCCGGCTGGAAAATTCGGCCCGGGATGGCCCACCCCGCGTCGCCAGCGTGGGGGTCTCGTACACGAATTGCTCCGGGAAATCGGTGAATCGTTCGTTCACGGCCCGGTGCAACAGTTCCACCTCCCGCGCATGGGGAGCCACGAGCCCCCGGAGGGTTTCGCGATGGGCCACGACGATGAGGCAGAGGCAGATGCCCGCCACGCACCCCCCCCTTGTCCAGCGCCCGAGCGGATCCCCCAGACCCCGCGTCCAGCGGTCGATTCCCGCCATCCCCCAGAACACCACCATCGCATGCAGCACCGCCTGCACGCGGAATCCGGTGTGATTTTCCACCACAACCGCGATGGGCAGCACCGAAAGGGGCAGCGCCACCGCCATGGCGGCGAGCGCGGCACCGCTGAGCCTTGTTTTCCCGTGAACCGTCCGCAGGCAGGCCCCCAGCGACAACAGGAGAAGAAGCGCCATCGTTCCCCATCCTGCCCACTTGCCGTACAAGGGGCCCCACATGGAAAAGCCTGATGCAAACACCCGCTGGAGCAGGAACATGCCTTTGCCCGCCCAGTCCGTCACCAGATGGCTCCGGCCCGCCTGCGCTCCCGCGATGCTTCCCAGATCCAGCGCACCGATGGAGAGCTTGAAGAGCACGAAATAGATCGCCGTCGCCACCAGTGTCATGGCCACGGCGCGCGCGAACGGAAGCCACCGGTTGCTCTCCACCAATTCTTTCCACGACAGAACCAGAACCGCAAACACCCCAAACGCGGCCGCAGGCTGGTAGAGCGAATAGGCAACGACGATGGCCACGATTCCGGCCGCCTGCCAGCCCATTCCCGCGCGCCAGTGGCGTTGGGCGGTTCCCTTCCAGATCCAGTGGCCTCCCACCAGCGCCAACGCAGCTCCATACGCCATCGCCACGCAGGTCGCCCAGGCGGCATACACGGCGCAGCCCGGCCCCAAAACGGTTCCCAGCGCGCAACCCGCCGCCACACCCACGCCCCAGCCTCCCGCCCGGACCACCGCAAAAACAGCCGTAGACAGAAACGCCAGTCCGGCCAGCGTAATGGCCCTCATCCACCACAACCCGTGAATCGTGCCGCACAGCCGGCACAGAAAATCCAGAATAGGCCCGACCAACGGTCTTCCCCCGCTGGCCAAATCCAGGGTCAGCGGGGCGAACATCCCCCGTTTGGCCGCCAGCAAAAATTCATAATCGTCGATAATCCCATATTCCGCCGTCAACACCGGCCCATACGCCAACAGCAAAACGCCCAGAGCCAATCCCCAGAACAGGAACCCCTGTTTCCCAGTCGGAATAGGGGTCAGTCCTTGCATTGTGGCATGATGGGTCGAACGCGCTTCCATGCGGATGGGATTCACGTCCAGTAGCTGCGGTCGAGGGATCGGTATTGAATGGCTTCCGCGACGTGTTCGGCGGCAATCTGCTCGGCCACGGCCAGGTCAGCGATGGTGCGGGCCACTTTCAGGATGCGGTCATAGGCGCGCGCGCTCAGGTGCAGGTCGGCCATGGCGGCCTTGAGCAAGCCCTGAGCATCCTCGCTCAGCACGCAATGCTTGTGGACATCCTTGGCCCGCATCCCCGCGTTGCAGTGCACCGTGTGGGCGCCCTTCCCCTTTGCAAAACGCTCCCGCTGCACCGCGCGCGAGGCCATCACCCGTTCGCGGATCGACGCCGAACTTTCCCCTTTTTCCAATGCGGAAAGCTGTTCGAATTCGATGGCCGGCACTTCGACGTGGATATCGATGCGGTCCAGCAACGGCCCTGAAATGCGGTTGCGATAGCGCTGCATCTGGATCGGCGTGCACCGGCACTGCCGCTTGGCATCCCCATAGTGGCCGCACGGACAGGGGTTCATCGCGGCGACGAGCATGAAGCGGCACGGGAACGTGACGGAGGCGGCGGCGCGGGCGATCGAGACGGTCCCGTCTTCCAGCGGCTGGCGCATCACTTCGAGCACGTTGCGGTGGAACTCCGGCAGTTCGTCGAGGAACAAGACGCCGTTGTGGGCCAGGCTGACCTCGCCGGGCATGGGATGGGTTCCTCCTCCCAGCAGCCCCGCATCCGAAATCGTGTGGTGCGGCGAACGGAACGGCCGCCCGCCCACCACCGCCTGGTGCGCCGGAAGCACGCCCGCGATGCTATGGATCTTCGTGGTCTCCAGCGCCTCCTCCAGCGTCAGCGGCGGCAGAATCGTCGGCACCCGCTTGGCAATCATGGATTTCCCGGTTCCGGGCGGGCCCACGAGAAGGACATTGTGGCCGCCGGCCACGGCCACTTCAATGGCGCGGCGGGCAAACTCCTGGCCCTTCACATCGGCGTAGTCATCATCATACAACGTGCCGCCGCCAAAGGCCGACTGCATGTCCACGGAAAAGGGCAGGATGGTTTTGGTGCCTTCCACGAAATCGGCCGCTTCGCGCAGATTGGCCACGGGAAACACGGCGAGGCCCTCCACCACCGCCGCCTCTTCGGCATTCTCGACGGGCACCAAAATCCCCTTGCGGCCCTCGGCGCGCGCGCGCAAGGCAATGGGCAGCACCCCGCGCACCCGGCGGACCTCGCCGCTCAGCGCCAGTTCGCCTGTCACGCAATACTGGGCCAGGCGGGCGCCATTCAGTTGATCCTCGGACGCCAGCATGCCCAGCGCAATCGGCAGGTCGAAGCTCGGCCCCTCCTTCTTGATGTCGGCCGGCGCCAGATTGACGGTCGTCCGCCCCATCGGCGGCGAAAACCCGGAATTGATCAGCGCCGTCCAGACGCGGTCGGAGCTTTCCTTGACCGCGGTGTCGGGCAGTCCCACCACCACGACTTTCGGCTCGCCATGGCCCGCATTGACCTCGATCTCGATTTCGTACGCGTCCACCCCGAACACCGCACCCGAATAGACCTTGGCCAACATGACGCGCCCCCTACTTTCCGTATACCGGCAACTGCTCCGGCGGGACATCGGCCAGACGGGACAGCTTCATGTCCTTGGGGGAAACCACGGGCGACGACAAATCGCCCCACGGAATATCCAGCGCGGGGTCGCTCCACAGCACGCCGTACTCGTCGCCCGGCGTGTAGAGATCGGTGCACTTGTAATGGAAATCGGCGGTGTCGGTCAGCACGCGGAAGCCGTGGGCAAACCCCTCCGGAATGAAGAGCTGCTTGCGATTGTCCTCCGAGAGTTCGGCCACCACCACGCGGCCAAACGTCGGCGAGCCGCGGCGGATGTCCACCGCCACATCCAGCACGGCCCCGCGCAGCACGCTGACCAATTTGGCCTGCGGGTGGCGAAGCTGGTAGTGCAAACCGCGAACGGTGTTCCGGCACGATCTGGACAGGTTGTCCTGGACAAACAGGCGGTCCAGACCGGCCTCTGCGTACAATTTGGTTTGATAGGTTTGCAGGAAAAAGCCGCGCTCATCGCCGAACACCTTGGGGGTGAACAGCAGAACGCCGGGAATCGCCGTTTTCTCGCACTTCAAGCTCATAATCGGTCCTATTTTCCCTCGTCGGCCAGAGCCAGCAGGTATTGCCCGTAGGCGTTCTTGGCCATTTCGCGGCCCAGCTTGCGCAATTGGTCGGCCGTGATCCAGCCGGAACGGAACGCGATTTCCTCCAGGCACGCGATCTTGAGGCCCTGGCGCTCCTCGATGGTCTGCACGAAATTCGACGCCTGCAACAGCGACTCGTGCGTGCCCGTGTCGAGCCACGCAAAGCCACGGCCCAGCAGTTCCACGCACAACTTGCCTTTCTCTAAGAATTTCTGATTCAGATCGGTAATCTCCAGCTCGCCGCGCGCCGAAGGCTTCAGCGCCGCCGCCACGTCGCACACCGTTCCGTCGTAGAAATAAAGTCCCGGCACCGCGTAATGCGATTTGGGTTTCGCCGGCTTCTCCTCGATGCCCAGCACCTGGCCCGACGCATCGAATTCCACCACGCCGTAGCGCTCGGGATCCTTCACCAGATAGCCGAACACGAGACCGCCTTCGGTCAGCTTTCCGGCGCGCCGCAGAATGCCGGTGAGGCCCATGCCGTGGAAAATGTTGTCGCCCAGCACCAGCGCGACGGAATCGCCCGCCACGAAATCGCGGCCAATAATGAAGGCTTGCGCGAGCCCCTCGGGGCGCGGCTGCTCGGCATATTCCAGCCGCAGGCCCAGCGCCGAGCCATCGCCCAGCAGCGAACGGAAGCGCGGCAAATCCTCGGGCGTGCTGATGATCAGGATTTCGCGGATGCCCGCCAGCATCAGGACGGAGAGCGGATAATACACCATCGGCTTGTCATGCACGGGCAGGAGCTGCTTGCTCACCACGCGCGTGATGGGATAGAGCCTCGTCCCCGAACCGCCCGCCAACACAATGCCTTTCATTCGCCGATCCCTTTCGCTTTCAAACTGGTCGCAGAATCCCCGAAAACAGGCCTGTATTCAAGTCGTTTCCGCCCCTGTGCGCTTTCCTGCCGCACGGGAGTTTTCCACACAATGGAAAACTTTTTCGCGTTTTTTCCACACAATGGAAAAAATGTTTCCACACGGTGGAAAACCTAGTTCCGGCGCGCTTCCAGCAGGCCCAGCACCTCGTCCGGCACATGCAGGCCGCCGAAGCCGAAGCCGAGGCGGATGCCGGGCGAGACTTCGCCATGGAAATCGGAACCGCCGGTGGGCACGAGATCCGCCTTCTTGGCCATGGCCAGATAGTCCTGGATCAGGTCGGCGGAATGTTCGGAATAATAGCATTCCACGCCGGAAAGACCGACGCTGGCAAGTTCCACAAACAACGCCGCCATGGATTCCTTGCCAATGTGCAGGGTGAAGGGATGGGCCAGCACGGCCACGCCGCCGGCCTGGCGGATCAGGGAAATGGCCGCCGGGGCGGTCAGGCGCGGACGGTCGGCATAGCCGGGCTTGCCGTCGCCCAGCCACTTGTCGAAGGCTTCGTTCTTGTCCTTCACGTAGCCTTTCTGCAACAGAACTTGCGCGAAGTGCGGACGCCCGACCACGTCTTCGCCCGCAAAGGCGGCCACTTCGTCCCACGTCATGGCCAGCCCCAGCGCATTGAGCTTCTCGAGCATGGTACGGTTGCGCATGGCGCGGCCGTCGCGGATCCACTCCATCTGGCGGACGAGCTCCGGATTTTCCAGGTCCATCCAGTAGCCCAGCATGTGCATGACGCCGGAGGAGCAATCCACGCTGAGCTCCACGCCGGGCACCAGGCGGATCGGCTTGCCCTCGCCCGCCGCCAAAAAGCGCGGCACGCCTGCGGTGGTGTCGTGGTCGGTGAGCGCCAAGGCGGTCAGGCCGATTTTGACGGCATCCTCCACCAGTTGCTCGGGAGGGAGCGATCCATCGGAAAAGGTCGAATGGCAGTGCAGGTCGATCATAAGTCGGGTTCCAGTATCCAGGATTCAGAAGAAAAAGGAAGGATGGAAACCTGAATTTCCATCCTTCCCTGTCTCGCCAAAGGCGATTGGCCGTTCCTAGTTCTTTCCGGAACCGGGGGACCACTCGTCGGGCTTGTCGGAGGAGCTGAGGGCCGCGTCGAACGCGCCGGCCAGATCCACCAGGTCTTCGCCGGGGCGGAGACCTTCGAGCATGCTGTCGTCGACCTTGAACTCGGCTTCGTCCATCTTGGCGGCCTTGATGCTCAAGCCGATGCGGCGGTCGATGGGGTCGATCTTGATGACGCGCGCCTCGACCTCCTGGCCGGGCTGGAGCACATCGCGGATCTTGGCCACGTGGTCATCGCTGATCTGGCTGATGTGGACGAGACCGTCCACGCCCTCTTCCAGTTCCACGAAGGCGCCGAAGCTGGCCAACTTGCTGACCGTGCCCTTGATGAGCTGGCCGATGCGGTAGCGGCCCGAGATGCCCGCCCAAGGATCTTCCTGCGCCTGCTTGAGGCCCAGGCTGATGCGCTGGTTTTCGGGAGAGACTTCGAGGACGATGGCCTCGACTTCGTCGCCCTTCTTGAGCACTTCGCTCGGGTGGTTGATCTTGCGCGCCCAGCTCATGTCGGACACGTGGATCATGCCGTCCACGCCTTCTTCCAGCTCGACGAAGGCGCCGTAGTTGGTGAAGTTGCGGACCTTGCCCTTGACGCGGGAGCCGATGGGGTACTTGCCGGAGACGTCGTCCCACGGATTGGCTTCCGTCTGGCGGATGCCCAGGGAGATCTTCTGCTCTTCCTTGTTCACGTTCAGCACGACGGCATCGACCATGTCGCCGGCGTTCAGCACGTCGGAGGCGCGGGCCACGCGCTTGGTCCACGAAATTTCGCTGACATGCACGAGACCTTCGACGCCTTCCTCCAACTGGACAAACGCGCCGTAGGGCACCAGGTTCACGACCTTGCCGCGAATGCGGGTTCCCTTCGGATACTTCAGCTCGATCTCGTCCCAAGGATTCTGGAGCTTCTGCTTCAGGCCGAGCGAAATCCGCTCCTTCTCCAGATTGACATCCAGCACGAAGACTTCGAGCTCCTGGCCGACCTGGACCACCTCGCTCGGGTGATTGATGCGGCCCCAGCTCATGTCCGTGATGTGCAGCAGGCCGTCCATGCCGTTGAGGTCCACGAACGCGCCGAAATCGGTGATGTTCTTCACCACGCCGCGGCGGGTCTGGCCGGGCTGGATTTCCACCAGCAGTTTCTTC
>CAYNHA010000232.1:0-4381 GCA_964397035.1 uncultured Verrucomicrobiota bacterium | reverse complement strand
TATGGGACCAACTACTTTGACAGCGGCGTGGTGGTGACCAGCCAGGTGGAGCAATTCGTGGGTGTGGCCAGCGGCGACCGCCAGGTTTGCACGGGATGGGTCGGCAGTGGTTCGGTCCCGGCCTCGGGCAGCGGCACCCAGGTCGTGTTCACGATTTCCAATACCTCCACGGTGACTTGGCATTTTGCGCAGCAGTACGAGCTGGCGCTGGACACCGTTTCGGATGGGACGACCAGCGGCGTGCCCGGCTCGATTACCGGTTCGGCCGCGGGGTGGTACGCTTCCGGGGCGAGCATTACGGTGACGGCCGCCCCGTTGCCGGAATTCCGGTTTGCCGGTTGGTTCGGCGATGTGCCGGCGGCCATGACCAATCAGAATCCGCTCACGCTGAGCATGAGCCAGCCGAGAACGCTCTACGCGCGGTTCGTTCGCAAGCAGTACACCTTTGAGGTGGTGTCGGGCCGCGGTTCGCCGACCCCGAGCGGGACCGCTTCCTATCCGCACGGCGAAATCCTCAGTCCGAGCGTCAACAGCCCGATCCTCGTGGGCGGGACCATGTACGAATGCACGGGCTGGACGTTGAGCGGGCATGAACCGGCCAGCGGAACGGACACCACCTTCACCATTACGTTGACCAACAACGCGGTGCTCTCCTGGCTCTGGCGGACCAATGTGCTGTTGACCGCGTACGCGGGCGCCGGCGGGTCGATATCGGGTTCGGAATCCGGCTGGTATCCGCTGGGCTCGACCGTATCGCTTGCGGCGACGGCCGCCAGCAACTGGCGGTTTGTCCAATGGTCCGGCGACGTTCCGCCGGCCTCCATGACCAACAACCCGCTGGACATCGCCATGAGCCAGGGCCGCACGATTACAGCCGTCTTCACCAATCCGTTGGTTAGTGTGTGGACGGCCGCCAGTCCGTGGAACGGCGGAATGGTGAGTCGTCCCGTGACCTGTCACGTCGGGGAGGATGTTCCGCTGACGGCCACGCCGGCCACGAATTGGCTGTTCAGCGCGTGGAACGATGGCGATACGAACAGCGTGCGCACGATCGTGGCTCCGATGACGTCCACCCTGTATATCGCGACCTTTGTGCCGATGATGCGCACCGTCACCGTGCAGGCCAATCCGTCGGAAGCCGGCACGGGTTCCGGTGGAGGAAGCTTCCAGGCCGGGTCGAACATTGTCATTTCCGCGACCGCCGCGGTGAATTGGGTCTTTACCCATTGGAACGACGGTGTCACGAACCGCGTGCGCACCATTGCCGTGCCGCAGACGAACATCACCTACACGGCGAACTTCCGGAGCAATGCGGTGCTCAGCGTACAGGCCGATCCGGCGGAAGGGGGCACGGTCGCCGGCGGGGGAATCTACCTGGCGGGTTCGAACATCGTCATCTCCGCAACGGCCGCGGTGAGCTGGGTCTTCACGGGGTGGAACGACGGCGTCACGAGCCGCGTGCGCACCGTCACCATGCCGCTGACGAACATCACGTACACGGCGAACTTCCGGAGCAATGCGGTGCTCAGCGTGCAGGCCGATCCGGCGGATGGCGGCGGCGTGACCGGTGGAGGGGTCTATGAGGCCGAAACCCGCGTAGTCATTGCCGCGACGAGCGCGGTGAACTGGGTTTTCACCGGGTGGAACGACGGCGATTCCAACCTCACGCGCACCGTTACCATGCCGACGACGAACATCACCTACACGGCGAACTTCCTGCGCAACTCGCCCGCCTATTGGTACGTGGCGACGAACGGAAACGACAGCGCGGCGGGTACGAACTGGGCCACGGCGAAGCTCACGATTCAGGCGGCGGCGGACGTGTCGCGCGATGGCGACATCATCGAGGTCCACAACGGTGTCTACGCGTCCGGCGGCCGCCCGGTGGCGGGCAGCGCACTGACCAATCGGGTCGCCCTGACGAATGCCGTGACCGTGCGCAGTCTCAACGGCGCGGGAGTCACCATGATTCGCGGCGAACCCGGCGTGCGCGGTGCCTATCTAGGCGCGGGCGCGGTGCTGGCTGGCTTCACCATCACCAATGGCGCCACGCTGCTGGCGGGTGCGGCCGACGACCAGAACGGTGGCGGCGTGTGGGCGGCGGGCACAGCCGTGATCAGCAACTCGTTCCTGACCGCCAACACGGCGAACTCCCTTGGCGGCGGAGCGTTCGGCGGGCGGTTAGTCAACTGCCTGGTTCTCAGCAATTCCGCCGCGCAGGGTGGCGGTGCGTTTGGCGCGGCGCTGGTGAACTGCACCGTGACCGAAAACGCGGCGACCGAGGGCGGCGGCGTGCATTCCTCCACCGGCCGCAACACGATTGTCTACAACAACGCGGCGGCGAGCTCCTCCAATGCCCATGTCAGCAGCTTCGATTATTCCTGCGTCGCGCCGTTGCCGGCCGGCACGGGCAACACCGCGGGAGCTCCGGTCTTCTTCCGTCCGAGCCGCGGCAACTATCGGCTCGGCACGCTCTCGCCTTGCCTGAACACGGGCGACAACGCGGCGGTGCAGGGCGAAAAGGATCTCCAAGGCGCCGCCCGCATCCAAGGCGGCACGGTGGACATGGGGGCCTACGAAGGCGGAATCGTCATCTCCACGCCGGAGGCGTCCTATGCGGGTTCGGCGATTGCCTTCGATGGCGCCAACGATCATCTCACGGCGGCGAACTCGTCCAGCGTGGGTCTCGGCGGCGACTTCACGATCGAGGCGTGGATCCGCGTGCCCGATCGCTCCGCGACCTATCAAATCATTACGAAACAGCCCACCGTTGCGGTGAATGAATATCCCGGCAATTATGAATTCCGGGTGGACCAGGGAAGCGGTCGGTTGACGTTGGGATTCGAGTATGGCCAGTGGGTGGGTGCGATGGCCTTCTGGTCGTCGACCGCCTCGGTCCCGGTGGGGCAGTTTGCGCACGTGGCGGTGGTGTATCGCGCGGGATCGAGCGTGCAATTCTTCATCAATGGTTTGCCTGACACGTTGTACCGGACCGGGTACGTGCCGGAGTTGAATGGCCAGCCCGTGCGCATCGGCGCGCGCAAGGACGGGTACTACTTCAAGGGCCAGATGGACGAGGTCCGGCTTTGGAACGTCCCGCGCAGCTCAACGGAAATCGCCGCCCAGTATCGCAACCGCCTGAATGGAAGCGAGACCGGCCTCGCGGCGTACTGGCGCATGGACGAGGGCGTGGGCGGAACCATTGTGGATTCCTCGGGCAATGGCAACACCGCGACGCTCCAGAATGGCGCCACCTTCGTCCGCTCCGACGCAGGAATCCAGCATGTGTCCGTGCTGACCACCAACGCGGTGGTCGTCACGCTCAGCGGTTATGAGAACGGGTTCCCGGCCAACGAACTGCTGGCGACCATCACGACACTCCCGACGTTGGGCACGCTGCGGCAGTACGGTAGCCTGGATCCAATCTCCGCGGTTCCGGCGGCCGTCACCGATCCCGCGCGGCGTCTGGTGTACCAGCCGCCGGTGGAGACGGAAGACGCCGATGCCTTTGCCTACCAGGTCACGGACGGCGACTTCGATTCGCTCAACACGGCCACGGTGGTGGTGGACGTCGCCAATGCGACGTATATTCCGCTGGCCAATTATCCCGGCGCCGCACTCCGGTTCAACGGCAGCAGTTCCTATATCACCGTGCCGGATTCGGGTTGGCTGGATCTGCCCAACACCCTGACTCTCGAGGCTTGGGTCAAGATTGACAACTACAACCAGTGGCAGCCGATCATCGCAAAGCAGAGCGGGTCGTCGCCCGGCAACTACGAGTTCCGCATTGACCAGGGCAGCGGTCGCCTGACCTTCGGGTACCGGAGCGGATCGTGTCCCACGGAGAGCCCGTTCTTCACGTCGGAAGGTTCCGTGCCGACGGGCCAGTGGGCGCACGTGGCGATGACGTTCAACAAGGACATCGGCATCGTGCTCTACATCAACGGGCGGCCGGAATCCGGCGGCGACATGGAAGGTAATGATTTTTGCGCCGCCGCGCGCGCCAATGACAACAGCCTGCTCATCGGAGGTCGGGCCGACGGCCTCCGTTTCGCGGGCGAGATGGACGAGGTGCGCGTGTGGAACCGGACGCTTTCGGAAACCGAGATTCAGCGCGGATTCCGCACTCGCCTCATCGGCGACGAGAATGGCTTGGCCGCCTACTGGCCGCTGGATGAAAGCGTCGGTACCGACGTTGCCGACGCCACGGGGCATGGCAATGGCGGGACAATCATGAACGGCGCGCAATTCGTCTTGTCGGGCGCCCCGGTGGATCTGGTCTATGTGACCGCAACCAACGACGTGACCATCCAGCTCAGCGGCTACAAGACCAACAGCTCGCCGAGCGGCTTGACCAACACGATTCTTTCCTTGCCGCTGG
>CAYNHA010000231.1:0-22357 GCA_964397035.1 uncultured Verrucomicrobiota bacterium | reverse complement strand
CTTCTTCGCCTTTTGCGAACGCCATCCCGACATTGCCGCCGTCTACTACTGGAGCCCCGAGTGGTGCGGCGAAGGCATGTGGAAAGCCTTCGCACTCTTCGACCCCGGCGGAAAGGCGCGCCCGGCGTGGACGTCCTTCGCCCCAAACGCTTGGACCCACCGCGGACTCAAGCAGGCCGTATATTTCGAAGCCTCCTCCAACCGTCTTTTCGCCGTGCCCGTCGAGGAGGCCAAGCGTCAAATGATCCCGCTGGTCCTGAAACTGCGGGAACAAACCGGCGGCATGAATGTCGAACACATCGCCTTGCTGTCCAACACCGTTTTGCATGTGGAGGGCTACCGCGTGGATCTCAAGGGGGCGCTCAGCCAAAACCTCAACCTGACCCGCCTGCCGGACAATCCGGGCTGTTCTCTCGCGCCGGCGGATCTGGAACCCGTGGCCTCCGGCATCGATCCCGCCACGCAACAACTGGTCCTGTTCCTGCGCGATGTCCCGACGCCGGAATTGGAACAGGCCATTGCCTTCTTCGAGCAAAAGGGCATCACGGTCGTTCGCCATCCCAAGGCACCCGGGAAACCCCTGAAGTTTGGCCTGTGCGGGGCCTTCGGCGCCGCCTCGGAATGAATGGCGCGGCATTTCCATTTGACCCGATCACCGCTTCATAGTTCATAACGCGCAAAGTCATGGCCATGACAGAAACATAAACAACATCAAGGAAACCAACCATGAGCAAGAAAATGAACAAAGAAAACTGGGTCGCCCTGTTCAAGAACATCGGCCTGAGCGACGAGCAAATGAAGCAGTGGCACCGCCTGTTCGAAACACAGCACCCGGAAAGCCACCAGTCCTTCCTGGAATGGCTGGGCCTTCCGGCCGCCGAAATCGCCCAGGTCCGGGCCCACAGCAAGTAAACCCACCGCCGCCGGCGACCGCCCCCGCGGACGCCGGCGGCTTTCCCTCCCCGCGATGAAAACCTATTCCATTTCCCAACTGGCCCGTCGATTCGGCCTCTCCCGCAGCACCCTTCTCTACTACGACCGCATCGGCCTCCTGCACGCCGCCGACCGGTCCGCCGCCGGCTACCGCAAATACGCCCAGGCCGATCTCTCACGCCTGGAGCGCATCTGCTTGCTTCGTCGGACCGGCATGCCCATCTCCGACGTCCGCAAGCTTCTTTCCAGCACGGCCAAGCCCAGCGTCCACATCCTGGAAAAACGATTGAGGGAAATGGACGAGGAAATCAACGAGATCCGCGCCCAGCAGCAGTTGACCCTCTCCATGCTGAAGAAACTGAAAGGCGGAAAAACACCCACCGTCCTCGACAAGGCCACCTGGGTCCGGATGCTGAAGTCCGCCGGCATGGATGAAAAGGCCATGGCCCGCTGGCACGCCGAATTCGAAGCCACCGCCCCCAAGGCCCACCACTCCTTTCTCCTCTCGCTGGGCATTCCGGAAGCCGAGGTCCTCCGCATCCGCCAGTGGGCGCAACAACACCCGCCGCCGCCTGCGGCCCACCCATGACGCCGCAGCTCCTCCCCGTCAAATATCCAGAATGCGGCAGGAGTCGGTCCCTGATTCCAGGTAGGGAACCGTCCGGTATTGGCTCACCTTGCTCAGCGCCTTCAAAACCTCCGCCAGGGAATCCGCCGCCTGCAGGCACGTCTCGACCATCGCGCGCGCCGACGCCGACATCTCCTCTTTCCGAACCATTTCCAAATAGCCCCGGATCACCGTGGCCGGCTGCCCCAGATGGTGGCACGCCGCCCCCAGGCTTTCGATCATCACCCGGTGCCGCTCCGCCTCCATCAACGCATCCTTCTGCCGCCGGATCGTCGCCCGCATCTCCCCCTTCTGCATCGCATTGACGATCGCCTTGCGCAACTGCGTCACCTCGACGCTCCCCTTGACCAGGTAATCCATCGCCCCCGCCTTCATCGCCTCCACCGCCACCCGATAGTCACCCGCCCCCTTCAACATGATCACCGGCAGGTCGGGATACCCTTCCTGCATCTTCCTCAAACACTCCAGCCCCGACAACCCCGGCATCCGGTAGTCCAGAAACACCAGCGCCGGCAATTCCACCGACAACGTCGACAGCGCCTCCTCCCCGCTCCCCGCCTGCATGAATTCCACCTCAAAAGGCAGGCGTAGCCCGCGGATCGCCCGCGAGAGTCCCTCCCGGAACAGCTCATCGTCGTCGACCAGCAGGCAAGTCAGGATGTCGGCCCCGGACATCAAGCCTCCTTGGCGGTGCGCTGATAGACAAACACCCGGATTTCATCGGGCACCAATCCCTGCACATGGAAATTCGCCAGCCGCCGACACAGCGTATCGCTCACCTCCTGGTTCTTCTGCAGCAGCAAGGCGCCCGCTTTCGTCCGAACGTCTTCCGCCAGCACCATGCCCACCCGGAGCTGCTCGATCTTCGCCATGAGGGAAACCTTCTCCATTTCCGGCACGACCACCTCGGCCAGCGCATCCGCGATGGCGGCCGGATAGCGGTCGCGGCGCGCCGCCACCGTACCTTTCGATTTTTCGACGGTCTGGCCGCGCGTCAGCAGCATGTCGAAATCCACAACGGCCCGGAGAATGTGGGACCCCACCTCCTGCACGTAGGCGGGATCGCCTTTATCCGGCAATTCCAGCCCCGATTCGGGCCGGTTCTGGTGGAGGATCATGTGGGCCACCTTCTCCATGCGCGGAATATGGACGATCAACCTCCCTCCCACCTGCGGATGCGCATCGACCATCTCCTGCTCCTGCGGCGACAGCGGCTCTCCTGCGATCGCCTTTTCGAGCACCTCGGCGGGCAGGGTCACGCATCCCACCTGCGACAGCATGGCCGCCACCTCGACTTGCCACGCGTCCGGCACGCCCAGCGTCCTGGCCATTTGCGAGGCATAGTGGCGCAGGCGCATGGCGCGGCTGAACGCCGCCGGGTTCGCCAGCGCCAGAATGTCCACCATGGCGCGCAGGCTGCCGTGCAGCGTTTTTTCAAGCAATTCGCGTTCCGCGGTAACCAGCCGGTACTGCGCCAAGCCCGCCTCCAGCGCCAGTGCCAGTGTTTCCGCTGGGCACGGCTTCGACAGAAAACGGAAGATGTTTCCTTCGTTGACAGCCGTGATGGCCGTCTGGTAGTCGCTGGCGCCCGTCAGCATGATGCGCACGGTGTCCGGCGCCGCTGCGCGGGCCTTCGATAGCAATTGGACCCCGTTCATTCCTGGCATGTTCATGTCCGCCACGATCACGGCGAAAGGGCCTTTTGTTCTGAGGAACTCCAGCGCCTCCGAGCCGCTGCCAGCCAGGTCCAGGTTGAATTGCTTTCGCAACTGCCGCTGGAAGGCTTCCAGCACATGGGGTTCGTCGTCAACGCACAGAATCTTTTCCATCGCTTTCGCTCCCTTGTTCCAGAATGACCCGGCAGGCTTCCTCCCAAATGGGCAGGGATTCCGCATGGCCAATTTGCTCCACGTATGCGGCATCCACGGCCGCGCTCACGATTCCCGCATGGCACGCCGGTGCCAGGCGGTTGACCACCGCATTGGCCACATGGACCGCCGCCAACGAACTGAAATGCCTCCCCAGACAATCGCCCGGCCGGTGGTGGAAGGCCGCCGCCTCCAGGATCGAATCCGAAAATCCCCAAAGCCCCAGCAGGTAGGCCCCCACCTCCGCATGGGTGGCCCCGAACACCTGCCGCTCCGCATCCAGTCCATCCGCCGCGCCGCCCTCGATCCGCGCCAGCGCTTCCGCATATGGGTCCGGCAGGTTGACTGCCAGCACCAACTTGCCCAGGTCGTGGAACAATCCCGCCATGAAGGCATCGTCCAGCGCCTTCTTTTCGGCCCGGGTCTGGCGGGCGATGGCCTGGGCGCAGCGCGCCACCAGCAGGCTATGCCCCCACAACGCCTCCATCGACCAGCCCTTCGGCCCCACGAGCCCCATCTGGCTAACCACCTGAGCCATCAGCACCACCGACTTCAACACGTCGAGCCCCAGTAGCGAAGCCGCCTGGGTCGTATCCGCCACCCGCCGCCGCAAGCCAAAGAAGGCCGAGTTCACCAGTTGCAGGACCTTGGCGCTCATGCCGATGTCCTTCGAAATGATCTGCCCCACGCGCTGGATCGACGCATTCGGCGATTTCATTTCCTGCACCACCTGGAGATACAAATCCGGCAGGCTCGGAATGGTTTTGATCCGGGCCACCAGTTCCTGGAGGCTGTCTTTCCGCAGGATGTCGCGTAGCGCGAACGCCCGGTCGATTGTATTGACCAACACTTCCGTGTCGCAGGGCTTGGACATGTATTGATGGGTCGACCCGATCGACTTGCAAATCAACTCCTGATCCGCGTGGCCGGACAAAATGAAACGGACGGTGTCGGGCGACCGCTCCATCACGCTCTCCAGCAGTTGAACGCCCATCATCCCGGGCATGCGCATGTCGGACACCACGACGTCGAAATGCCGCCCCTCCATGATTCTCAGCGCCTCCTCCCCGCTGGAGACGAACTCCATGTCCCATTCTTCGCGCTTCCCCCGCAGCATCCGCCGGATTCCGTCGAGCACGTTGGGCTCGTCGTCCACGAACATCACGCTCCTCTTCATGTCGTCCCCCCGGTCGCTTCCGAAACCATGGGAAGGCGGACGAAAAACGTCGTTCCCTCCCCCACTTTCGATTCGAACCAGATGGCCCCTCCGTGTTTTTTCACCACGACATTGTAGGCCAGCGGCAGTCCCTGCCCCGTTCCCTTCCCCACCCCTTTGGTGGTGAAAAACGGCGTGAAGACATGCGCACGGTTCTGCTCCGGAATGCCAACGCCATTATCCGTCACGCGGATTTCAACGGATTCGCCCACCCTCGCGCTCGCGACGGAGATCAACCCCTTGCCACCCTCCTCCCCTCGCTTGGCTTCCAGAATGGCATGCGCGGCATTCACAATCAGGTTCAGCAACACCTGGTTCAAATCCCCCGGCCAGCCCGGCACCGGCGGCAAGTCGGCCTCCAAATGGGTCTCCATCTCCGCCACGTATTTCCATTCGTTGCGCGATATGGTCAGCGTGGTTTCGATGCACCGGTTGACGTCCACGGTCGATTTTTCCTTCCCGCCCGGATGGGAAAACTCCTTCATCGCCCTCACAATCTCCGCCACTCGCCGGACCCCTTCCCTCGACTGCTCCAAGGCCCGGGGAACTTCTGTTTGCAGGTAGTCCACGTCGGAATCCGCCTCGATGGCCGCCAGGGCCTTTTCCTTCTCCTGCCGGTCTCCCCGGTCTTCCTTGGCCAGCGTCCGGCAGCGATCGACCAGCCCCAGCAAATCCCCAAACCCCTCCTGCAGAAAACACAGGTTGTCCCCGATGAACTGGATGGGCGTATTGATTTCGTGCGCGATGCCCGCCGCCAGATGCCCCACCGATTCCATCTTCTGCATGTGCAGCAGTTGACCTTCCAGCTTCTTCCGTTCGGTCAGGTCCGCCAGAATCAGACTGTATCCCGCCACCTCGAATCGGTCGCCGATCGTCGGCGCTCCCCGCAACAGGGCCGGAAACACCGTTCCATCGGTGGACCGCATCTGCACTTCACCCTCCCAGGAAACGCTCCTCAAAAGGCCGGCCAGAATGGATTCCCCCTGCTGCGGATTCTGGAACAAGGCGGTCAATTCGACTTGTCCAACAGCTTCCGGCAAGACGTTGAAGCGGTCTCCGAACGCCATGTTGGCATAGATGGGCCTCCCCTTCTCGTCCGCCAGCACAACGCCGTCGGAATAGCCGTCCACGGCGGAAAAAATCCGCCGAATCCGGTCCGACGCCGTTTTTTGTTCGGTCACGTCGACGATGGCCCCCACCAGCCCCTGGACCTCGCCTTGGCTATTGGCAAACGTGGCCTTGTGGAAAACAAAATTCCGCTCTTTTCCCTGCTTGTCCACCAAGGTCGTTTCAAATGTCTGGAAACCGGAATGCCTCAGCAATTCCTGATCCTTGGCATGGTACAATTCCGCCGCCGTCGCCGGAACGATGTCGAAGACGGTTTTGCCCAGCGCCTCGCCCGGCTCCAGCCCGTAGAGCTTTTCGAAGGCAACATTCATGCCCAGATAGCGGCCCTCCAGGTCCTTGTAGAACACCGCCAGGGGAATGGCCGCAAGAAACGTGTTCATGAATTCGGTTTTTTCCCGGAGCTGCGCGGTCCGCTCTTCCACCAGCCGCTGGATCCGAACCTCCCGCCGGATCAACAAGCGCAACGCGGCTCCCAGCAGCAAGGTCAGAGCCAATCCCAGCGCCAGGACCAGTTTCGTTTTCCAAATGGGATTCTCCGCAAAAAACTCCGGTGCCGGCGAGCACCGGATGCGCAGGTCCAGGTCCAAAAAGCGCAGGGCTCTTTCATATCGGTAGGCGGAGTCGTTCAACAAATGGTCCACCGTCTTCGTTTGCAGCGAGCGGGTGCGCGCAAACCAAACGAACAACGGCTTGGGTTCCCCATCCACCACGACGTCGAGAACCGCATCCACGCTTTGCCGCGGCGAAAAGGAAATCGCCCGGGTAATCGGCGCGGACACGTCGACGACGGCCAGCACATATCCCATCAAACTGTTTCTCCGGGCGGCAGGGCTGGCCGTGCCATCGGCCCTCGAATACACCGGTGCGGCAATGCAGATCCGGTTCGAACAGGCCCCGGACTGGAGCCGGCAGGGGTCGATCCGCGCGGTCAGCCGGTCCTGGTCGCACGCCTCCTGCAGCACCTTCCGAATGGAGTTGTCCGACGCCAGATCCAGGCCCAGCAATTCTTCCTCCCCGCGCATCGGTTCCACATAGAAGACAGGAAAGGAAATGGCCGGTGGAAATCCATCCATCCCGCTTGCGACATGCGGAACAGGCCTGACCTGATAGCCTTCCAGCCCCATGGCCCGCCCATGGGATTCATGAAAGGGAAGCACAACGTCGAAAACCACCGGCAGCCACGCAAAGAAGTCCACCCCGTGCTGCCGCTCGAGAAAGGTCCGCGTGAACACCGAAAACTCATCCCGGGAGACGGACGTCGAGGCAATGTAGAACGACTGGACGGACTTCAGCGGCAGGATCAGCTCGGGCCAGACCGAGGAAATAACGATCTCGCGGGCCTGCGCCCGCTCCTGGAACTCCTTGCGCCGATCGCTTTCCTCGGCCCGGTACGTCAACCCCGCTGCCAGCAAAGTCAGGCCCAACCCGGCAACCAGGGCCAGGCCGATCCGGGCGCGGATACTTTGAAAAAGGAAGTTCATGGTGTCTTGCGGACTCGGTCGCTGGAGGTCTAGGTCCCCTTCGGCTCGAATTCCGCCTCCTTTCGGATCGGCAGCCGGACAGTGAAGGTCGTCCCCCGTCCCACTTCGGTTTCGAACGTCAGGGTGCCGCCGTGCTTCACCACCACCGTCTGGTAGGCCATCGCCAATCCCTGCCCCGTCCCCTTGCCCATCGGCTTCGTCGTGAAAAACAGCTTGAACATGCGCGGGCGGTTCGCCTCCGAAATTCCCGTTCCCGTGTCCGCAACGCGGATCTCCACACAGTCGTCAACCGCCGCCGTCTCCACGTCGATGGTCCCCCTCTCCCCGGACCCGCCCTGCTTCTCGGCGATCGCCTGCGCCGCATTGACGATCAGATTCAGGAACACCTGGTTGATTTCGCCGGGACATCCTTCCACCAGCGGCAGCCCGGGATCGAACCGCGTCCGCAAATCGGCCACGTATTTCCACTCGTTCCGCGCCACCGTGATCGTGTTTTCCAGCGCCTTGTTCACGTCGAAAGCCACTTTCTCCTCGCCGCCCTGCGGATGCGAGAACTCCTTCATCGCCATCACGATCCTGGCCACGCGCCGCACCCCCTCCTGCGACTGCTCCAGCGCCTTGGGAGCCTCGGTCTCCAGATAGTCCAGGTCGGCCTCCTTCATGGCGCTTCGCAGCAATCCGGCCAGTTCCCCCGCGTCTCCCGGCGGCGAATCCGCCAGTTGCCGCACTTTCCGGACCATCCCCAGCAAATCCCGGCAGGCGTCCTTCAGAAATTGCAGGTTGTCGCCCACGAACTGCACCGGCGTGTTGATCTCGTGCGCAATGCCCGCCGCAAGATGCCCGATGCTCTCCATCAGGTGCGAATGGTGCAACTGCGCTCGAACCCGCTCCTTCTCCTCTTCCGCCTCCTTGCGCCCCGTCACGTCCTCCGAGATGCCCAGCAAATACTCCGCCTTCCCTTCCGAGTTCAGCACCGCCACCTTGCGCGTGTGCAGGATCTTCGTCTCCCCACGCGCCGTTTTCAGCGGCTCCTCCTGGATGTCGGCGACTCCTCCCGAAGCCAGCACTTCCCGGTCCTTCTGGACAAACGCATCGGCCTGCTCCTTCGGGAAAAAATCGTAGTCGTTCTTCCCGAGCAACACGTCCCGGCCCAGTCCCAGCAGCTTTTCCCCCGCCCGGTTGAACCGAACAAAACGCAATTCCGCCGCATCCTTCAGGAACACCATCGTGGGAATGTTCTCGAAGATCGAGTCCAGCAACGCGTTCCTTCGCATCAGCCGGTCTTCCGTCCGCTTCCGGTGCAACGCCTCCCCGATCTGCGCCGCCACCCCCTCCAGCGCCTCCACCGAACCCCGGCTGAACAGATCCCTGTCCTTCCCGTTGATCTGGAGAAGCCCGGCGATTTCCCCTTTGACCCGCACCGGAACCAAGGCCACCGACGCATATCCCTCGTGGATGCAGCGGTTGCGCGGGTTCAAGCGCGGATCCGCATCGGCCGGGACCTCCAGCAATGGAAACGAATCGTTGGTCCAGGCGCTGCCCCCGGCCGTGAACAGCGGATTGCCCGGATCCGTCTTGCCGCCGAGAACCAGCCCGCACGTGCACTCCAACCTCGGCGTCCCGTCCGGGTTGCGGCACACATCCCCCTGGGCATCCCTCTCCAGCAGGGAATGTTCCGCCACCAGAAATCCGGAGGAAAAACCTTCCGTCGCCAAATAGGGAAAATCCTCTCCATTCTTCAGCCGCAAGCCAACCGCATCGCAGCCCGTCGCCTGCTTCACCGCCGCCAGAACCTCCCTCATCGAATCCGCGAAGAACTCGGCCTGGCCGAAAATCGTCGCAATCCGCCCGCAGAGCAACTGGCAGATTTCAACCCGCTTCTGCTCCGTCACATCCTGGAAAGCCCCGCGCACCCGGACAATCCGACCCTCCCCGTCCCGCACGGCCTCCCCGATCGTCCGCACCCATCGCCGCCGCCCTTTCGCCGTCACAATCTCCATGAACTCGTCGTACGGAATTCCATTTTCTGCGCACCCCCCGAACACCCGGGCGATTTTCTCCCGCCACTCCGGCGCATAGAAGGAAATCCCTTTTTCTATCGTCGGCGAATAACCCCGCGGCATCTCATGGATGTCCGCCACCTCGTCGGACCACTCGATGCGGTTCGCCAGCAAATCCACGCTCCACCCCCCCAGCCGGGCTTTTCTTCCCGCCATGCCCAGCAGCGAATCAGCCGCCGGATCCGGACAACCCTCTCCAACACCGGTATTCATGGCTTTCATTTTTCCCCGCACCGGGAAAACCGTTCCTCCGTCCAGAGATGCTATTCCTCCACCGCTCCTCCATCAAGCTCCGAATCCCGCCATTTTCTTTTTACGGCCACCACTCCCACTGCCCGCTTTTGAAGTTCATGAACCACCGCGGATTCGTCGACCCGTTGTACCACAGCCACGCGCCATCGTTGTTCCGGTACAAGTACGGATACAGCGCGTTGCCCGTGTACAGCCACTCCATGTCGTTCGCGAAAAACCACACGCTCTCCGGCGTCGAACCCGCCGCCGCATAGAAGAATCCATGCTGGTTGTGCCAGATCCACCCCTCCTGCTCCATCGGAGCGTAATCGCCGAACCACCCCAGCCGCCGCCACCCCCCGCCGATGTCCTCGAAGCCTGCCTCCCACGCCTGCTCCTCCACCCCCTTTTCTATCCAGATGGGCGACGACCAGGCCCGTTCCCATTGGCACGTGGCATTCAAGGTCACCGCATTCTGCCAGATCTTCACACGATAGTACGCATAGTCGTATGGCAGGCGATCCTCAAAATCCACATGCGCCACCGATCCCCATTCCCCATCCGATTCATCCATCACACACGTGCTGTTGCGATACAGCTGAATGCGGGCAATCGTGTGGTTGGTCGTTTCCCCCGTCGCGCGAACATGCACGTGAACCAGCGCCACATTCGTATCCGCCAATTCCGCACCGTGGTACAACGTGCCTCCCATCGGCACCAGCGCACCACCCAACTTGGCGGTGAACTCCACGCCGATCTTCGCTCCCGAAGTTCCATACGTGCGCGCACCCGTCAGGGACCGCCAGATCGCCCCGCGACTGCCATTCGTCGCCCATACAGCCGCCAGACCGCCCGTATATTCACCCAGCCAATGCTGGACATTATCGGCCTCCTCCCGCACATCCCCCGGCCGTCCGGAATGCGTGTCGGTCGAGGCGATGATGCCCATTTTATACACCGGATTGTGATTCACCAGCCATCGATTCAGCGCACTGCCGACAGAAGCCTCCGCGCGGAAATTGTGAACCGGCTCCTCCGCCTCGTCGATTTCGGATCCCCCATGCCGCGAATAGATCTCCACCAGCGCACACACATCTTGGCGAAGGGAATTTGTCGACCAATCCGTGGCCATGCTGATGAGCGGATCCGCCGTCTCATTCGTCGCCGCCGGCTCGCTCCCCTTGGCCGGATGGTGCGGAATGACGATGTAATGCCCCTTGGAATTCGTACTATCCAAAAAGGTCAGCAACGTTTGAACCGTCGTGCCGACATCCGCGCCATACGCATGCGGCGGCACATGCTCGAAATCCCGAAGGATGACATTCTTGTGCCCGTTTCCATCCGGAATCCGCCAATTCAGCGCAGGCGACGAAAACCCCGTTTTCGTATATTCAAAGGCCGGAAACACCACCATCTCCGGATGCGCCGTCTGGAAAGCCATCTCCTGCGCAAGCGTGTTCGTCCACTTCTCAAGCGTGTAGAAGCCGGGAATGTTCGTCTCCGCATGGTCCGTGATCGACACAAAATCAAGATTCCCCACCGCCGTTTCCAGCGCCTCGGCAGGAGTCAGGTGGCAGCCCTGCCGCTGCAAGGCATCGTCCGAATACGTGGTGTGCGAGTGGAGATCGCCCCAATACACCGCCTGGTTGGTATAGAGCGGCGAACGCCCCGCCCCGTCGCACCCGAACCCACTCGTCGCAACCGCCACCTGATCCGCCCCGAAACCCAACCGCGAACAGAGCAACAGAATTCCACCTAAACGAGTTTTCATACCAAGGGGTCAGTCCTATGTTTTATGTTTTTACAATGGGTGCATTCCGTGTGGAGTGCCCGAACCGATTCCCTACGGCCGGTTTTCCCACTGCCCGCTCGTGAAATTCATGAACCACCGCGGATTCGTCGCCCCGTTGTACCACAGCCACGCGCCGTCGTTGCTCCGGTACAGGAACGGATACAGCGCGTTGCCCGTATAGAGCCACCCCATATCGTTCGCGAAAAACCAGATATCCGACGCCGTCGACCCCGCCGCCGCATAGAAAAACCCGTGCTTGTTGTGCCAGATCCACCCCTCCGGCCCCATCGGCGCGTAATCGCCGAACCACCCCAGCCGCCGCCAGCCACCGCCCAGATCCTGGAAGCCCGACTCCCACGCCTGCGCGTCCGCCCGCGTCCACGTCCCCGTCTTCGTTGCGCTCGCCTCCATCCCCGCCTTCCACGCCTTCGCCTTCAGCGTCCCCGGCACCGGCACCGCCACCGCCGCGCCCGACGTCACAACCGAATTCGTTTCCGTCGGCTCGCTGCCGTTGGTCGTGTAGCGGATCGTCGCGTCCGCCGTCGCGCACGTCACCGTCACCGTCACGCTGCTCCCCGCATGCGAGCCCCCGTCCGGACTGAACCACGGCGTCGCCACCGTCTCCGCCGCCGAAACCCGCGCCGTGCGAACCAGCAGGTTGCCGCCCGCGTCGTACGCGTAATCAATCCGCGTCCCCCCCCCGTAGTCCGCCCGCTCCAGCCGTCCCGCCGCGTCGTACGAATACACGTTCGTCACCGTGGCCGCCTGAACCGCGCACACACCCACCACCATGCCCAGGATCGCCCATTTCAGGATTGTTTTCATGCCGCCTTCTCCCCTTCCAAACGTTTTCCACAGTGTGGAAACATTTTTTCCATTGTGTGGAAAATCCGCGAAAACTTTTTCCATACTGTGGAAAACTTCTTTTGCGCCCGCTGCGTTCATGCGGCCTCCTAGTATTCCTTGTCGCCGAAAAACAGGCTGTGGAACACGTCGCTGGACACGATGTAACTCAGCCCCGCGCCCACGATCTGCTTTTCGAACGTCTTCTCGAACGCCCGCTCGAAACCCAGGCTGCTTTCGTCCTGGTCGTATTGCGTCTGGATCGTGCGTTCGCTCGAATACCTCCGCCGTTCCGCAATGTCGTTGTCGAACCAGTCCGCCGACCTCTGCGAAAATCCCATCGCGGCAAACAGCGCCTTGCGGTCTTCCGCGCGCTGCGCCGGATCGCGCGCCGGATCCAGCGCGTTCACCAGTGCCGCCAGCGCCGGGTTGTCCTGGTTCGGCAGCGCCGCAAACGCCCGCCTCACCCGCTCGCCCCGCTGGAGCGGTTTCTTGCCGAACGCCTTCTGCATGGCCTTGTTCGCGCCGAGGTGCCGCCAATGGGCCTCGCGCGCCAGTTCCAGAACGTCGCTGTCGCCATAATAGTTCCACCCGTCGAACTTGCTCATCAGATCCGCATACGCGGCCTGCTGCAGCAGCGCCGTCGTCATCGCCACTCGCCGCGCCACCAGCTTCGAATCCTTTTTCCAGTCCTGCGTCCACATGCCGAAAATGTGCAGCGAATTCAGCAGCACCGAAAACCCGTTTGCATCCACGTACGCCACCGGATTGTTCAGCGCATACTGGTAGGGATTCAGCAGTTCAGGCTTTTCCAGCACCGGCCACTGCGGCTCCTTGGAGAGGAACCGCTGGACGCGAGCGTCGTACCAGCGCGCCTGAGCGTGGTAAAGGCCGTTCGACTCCATGCGCCGCAGCCCGTGCGCCCCTGCGAACGTGAAGGGTTGGTCCGTCGTGCCCGTCTGCGCCAGCACGCGGCCGAACGGATCGTACGCATAGGCCGCCGCCACGCCCCCCGTCGCGTCCGTCAGCGCCAGCGCGTTGCCCGCCGCGTCGAAGTGGTAATAGGCCACCGCGTTGCCGTTCGCCGCGTCGATCGTGTAGAGCAGCCGCCCGTCCGGCGTCCACACGTAGTGCCGCCGATACTGCCCCCCGACCAACTCCGAAACCAGCGGCGCCGTTGAAATCGCATACTGGTACATGTAGTCCGTCGTCTGCCCGCCGCCCGTCCGGCTCGCCACGTCCCCCAGCCCGTTGTAGGAAAACGTCGCGCCGCCCGCCGCCGTCAGCCGGTCCGCCGCGTCCCACGCAAACGCCCCGAACGGCGCGTTCGTCAGCCTCCCGCGCGCGTCGTGGCCATAACCCGGCGACAAAATCTGCGCCGCCGCATCGTACTGGAACGCCGCCGACTGCGCCGCAACGGGCACCGGCGCAAGCACCACCTTCGCCACCTCCTGCGTGGTCCGCCCCAGCGCGTCGTGCGCATAGCGCAAGTCCAGATGCGGCCAAGCCTGGATGCGCGTCACGGCGCCCGCCGCGTCGTACTGCACCTCGTCGTGCACCCCGTTGGTGCGGCGCATCTGCCCCACGCGCCCCGCCCCGTCATACATGAACCGGACCCCGTGGCCCGTCAACGTGTCGCTCGCGCCCGTCAGCCAGCCGTTCGTCGGATCATAGGTATAGTTCACCTGGAACGCCCCGCCCGCATAGTCCATGGAAACCATCCGCCCCCCCGCGTCCCGCCGCGCCGAAACCGTCCGCCCCGCCTGCACCGCGTTGGTGATGCGCCCCGCCGCGTCGTACTCCAGCCGCACCCCGTTGGCTTCCGTCAACCGCCCCTCCGCGTCGTAGGCATAGGCCAGCGGCGCCGTACCCCCGCCCGAAAACGTCACGTTGGTCAACCGCGACGCCCCGTTGTACTTCATCGTCGCCACCACCCCATCCGCGTTCGTGGCCGTCGCCAGCCGCCCGCGCGCATCGTAGCCATAGCGCACCGAACGCCCCAGCGGATCCGTCGACGACGCCAGCCGCCCGTTCGCCGAATGCCCAAACGTCCACAGGTTGGAGCGCGGATCGCGCACCTGCGCCAGCCGACCCGCCGCGTCGTAGTCGTACGATGCCGACATCCCGCCCGGATTCGTCACGCCCGCCAGCCGACCCGCGCGGTCATACCCAAACGTCGTTTCGCGCCCCAGCGGATCGGTCTTGGAAACCACCCGCCCATCCGTGTCGCGCCGGAACCGCGTGGACCCGCCGCGCGCATCCACGGCATTCGTCTCCCGACCCAGCGTGTCGCGCTGCAGCGCGAACGTCCGGCCCGCCGGATCCGTCGCCCCCACCGGCAGGTGCTCCGCGTTGTACTCGCGCGATTCCGTCAGCGCGCCCACCGCCATGTGCGTCGCGCGACCGTCCGGCCCATAGCCCACCTGCGTGCGCACCCCCGTGGCCTGGATGAACGTCTTCGGCCGCCCGCGGCTGTTGTATTCGCACGACACCCGGCCGCCCGTCCGATCCACCACGCTCGTATTGTTGTTCATGGCATCGCGCCAAAATGTTTCCGCATTCCCCAGCGCATCCACCGCCCTCACCAAGTTCCCGTTCGCGTCGTACTCGAACGCATGGCTCGCCCCCGCCTCGTCCACGGTTTGCGTCGTGCGCCCCAGCACGTCGTAGTCCACACGGACGCTCGTCCCGTCCGCGTTGCTCGCCGACGTCAGCCGAAACAACTCGTCATGGCCATATCGCTGGCTAAACCCATCCGAATTCGTCACGGAGGTCAACGTGCCGTTCGTCGCATACGAATAGCGCGTCTCACCGCCCGTCGGCCCCACCGTCGAAACCGTCCGCCCCTGCGCATCGTACTCAACGCGCCAAACCGCCTCCGCGCGGTCGGTGATCGACGTCGCATTTCCGCGCCCGTCGCGCAGGATCGCCTCCGCCGTTCCATCCGGATGCACCACCCGCGCCAAATCCTCGAAAACAAAATCCACGTCGTGCCCCGCACCCGCGTTGTGGAACGTCTGCGTCGCCGTCTGGTAGAGATAGGACAGCACCTGCCCGTTCGCGTTGGTGATCGTTTCCAGCCGCCGCCCCGTCGCGTCGTAGCCCAGCGACGTCGTCCCCCCCAGCCGGTCCGTCACCGAGCGGATATGCCCGCTCGCATTGCGACCCAGCGCGACCGTGTTCCCCGACTCATCGCAAATCGAAGCCGGCGGCACGTCGTGGTGGTTGTGGTGGACAAAGCGGTTCGTCCGCCCGTCGGCATTCGTCACGCTGCCCACGAAATTCCCGTTGGTATAGCTCATCGACAGCGTCAACCGGTTCCCGTGCGCGTCCGACTGCGCCACGCACCGCGGATGGATCGGCGTTTCCGGATGCAATTGCGTCGCTGCGTACTCGTTCGAAAACGTCGCGTTGCCCTCCGGCTCCACCACTGCCGCCAGCAAGGGCAGGTTGGACGCCATGTTTCCCGGCTCGTACGTGAAATCGTTGGGCGCATAGACGAACCGCGTCGTCGCCCCGTCCGGCCCCGTCACCGACCGGAACGTCAGCCGCCCGTTATTGTCCGGCGCGTTGGTCTCATATAGGAACGTCCAGACCCGCCCCACGTGGTCCGACACCGCCGCCAGCCGCTCCCGCACCCCCCACGATGGGGTGGTATAGGATTCATAAGAAAAATACAGTTTTCGCCCCTCGTTGTCCTCGATGCCCGCCGGATTGCTGTCATAGTTCGCATAGCGATATGTGTACGTCAGCCGATTTCCGTTGCGATCCTCCACCGTCCGGGGCCGAAACAGGTTCGCGTTGAACGGAATCGGTTCGAACATCGTCACCCTCCCCCGCTCCGGATCGCAGAAATAGAACCAGTCGCCCTCCTTCTTGAGCTGGTAGTTTTTGTCCACTCCGCCGCTGATCTCCGGCAAAGTGGCAAACACCAATTCGCCTTCCGCGTTCGTCTGGAAACACACCTGCCCGCCATCCTCCAGCAGCACCGTCATATCGAGAAACGAATTGCCCATCAGCAGCGGCGCCGGCTGCCAGCTCCACGCGTTCAGGAACGTGTTGAAATCCGGATAGCCCGGCGGAAAATCGCCCGGCTCCCGCGCATACGCCGCGTTCGGATCCGTCCGGTAGTGGATCGAAAAATCCAGCCCCATCGGCCCGCCCAGCGGAATCAGCGTCCGGCTCCACGAAAACGCCCCGCTCGCCGCGCTGATCGGATCCCCCACCTCCGCCGACTTCCCCGCCAGCCGCTGCACCCCGTACACCCCGTACTCCGGAGGCTTCGATGCCTCCCCTTCTGCCGCCGCAAACAAGGCCCATCCCAAAAGCACAAGGCGTTGAAAACCAGTCATCCAAGGTTCCGGGGTCAAGTTCATGGGCACTCTCCGTTGGTCCAAGGGAATCGCGTCGCACGATTGTGATTCTGCCCCAAGGAAATTCCCTCCGTCCAGCCTACATTTCAAAAATATTCGAAATCCGGCCCGTCCTCGTTTCATTGGCCTGCGATCCCTCCTCCGTGATTCAGGAAAGACCTGTTCGCATCAAATCAACTAGTTATTATAATAACTAGTCAAAAGCTCCTCGTCGGCATTGAAGCTTTTCCATTTTGAAATCCGCATTCAAAGGGCGATGAAACGGGGCACTCCCTCGAAATCCACTTCTCTTTCCCGCTCCGCCTTCGCTACACTGCGCCCCCATGAGCGGAAGCCATCTGAAAATCGCCGTCCTCGGTAGCAAATCCCTTCCCGCCAGCGCGGGCGTCGACTGCGTGGCCGAAAACATCCTGCGCCATCTGCCTGCCGACGACGGCAACGAATACCACATCTACGTGGTCCGTACCCCCGCGCAGCCAAAGCCCTTTCAAGCCGCGCCCAACCTGCGCATCATTCCCGTTCCCGCGCTCAAGGGCAAACACAGCCGCGCCACCACGTTTTTCCTGTTCAGCGCCCTGCATTGCGCGCTGCTTCTCCGCCCCGATCTTGCACATCTCCACGATTCCGCCTTCGGCCCCTTTGCCTGGATCCTGCGCCTCTTCCGCCCCCGCATGCCCCTCCTTGGCACCTTTCACGGAAACCCCTACGAAAGGGCCAAGTGGAGCCGCTTCGCCAAGGCATTCCTGCGCTTCTCCGAATGCGCCTTCATCCGCGCCTGCTCTTCCCTCACCACCGTCGCCCGCTCCAAATTGGCCGATGTGCAGGCCCGTTGCCGCACCCCCATCGAATTCATCCCCAACGGCGTCAACCCCTCCCCCGTCATCCCCCAAACGGGACTGGCCCGCCAGCAGGGACTCATTCCCGGAAAATACCTGATGTTCGCCGCCGGCCGGATGGACCCCACCAAGGGACTCCACCATCTGCTCGACGCCTACGACCGGCTCCGGCCCGACCTCCCGCTTCTCGTCGTCGGCGGTTTCTCCGGACACCACCAAACCTATTCCGAGGAACTGCTCGCCCGCTGCCGTGCCACCCCGCACGTCCTCCTGATTCCCCGCATCCTGCCGCAGCCCGAATTATTCGAACTCGTCGCCAATGCCAAGCTGTTTGTCTTTCCCTCCGAAATCGAAGCCATGAGCATGATGCTGCTCGAAGTGATCTCCTGCGGAAGCCCTGTCCTCGCTTCCGATATCCCCGAAAACACCGAAGTCACCGGCAGCGATTATCCTTGGCTCTTCCGCAACGCCGATCCCTCCCATCTCGCCGAAAAAATCGCCCAGTTCCTGCGCGAAGGCCCCGGCCTCTCCGTCTCCGACCTGAAGCAACGTTGCGCCCGCGACTTCAACTGGACCGTCATCGCCCGGCGCTACCTCGACCTCTACCAACGGCTGTCCACTCGTTCACCCAGATAGAAAATTTTCGCCAAAGAGCCCTCCGAGACTCCTGAGAAATTCTCCCCGTTTCCCTTTCCCCCTCCATCCTCTCTGCGCCCTCTGTGGCAATCCATCCTGCAATCCGTGTCCATCCGTGGTTCATTCCCCTCCCCCAAGGCAATCCATGCTTATCCTTTCGGCTCGCGCAGCTTCAAAATCGCTGCCAAAATCTCGCGTAACGCGGGAGTGGACAGGGCCTTGTCCGTCGACTCGAAAAACGCCGACAAATCCGCCAGTTTTTCGTGTTCGTACACACTGGCCTGCAAGCCCATCTCCAACCGGTCGATTTCCTTCATGAAACGGGCTTCCCGCGTCTGCCCCGCCTCGAATTCCTCCCACACCGCCACATACTTCTCCCCGCCCGGCAGCTTGGAAAACACGCGCTCGACGGACTGGCGCTCCAGCTCGTGCTTGCCTTCGAGCGACATCTTGCCCGGCACAATGTCCCCCGCGTAGATTTCGCCGAAATCGTGCAGCAACCCCATCCACAACAGCTTCGTCTTGTCCATTTCCGGCGCGCATTCGTCCGCCAGAAACAGCGCCAGCAAGGTCACCCCCAGCGTATGTTCGGCCACCGTCTCGCACTGCTCCTTCGAAATCCCCGCGCGCAGCCACCCTTGCCGAAAGAGCGTCTTTAAGTGGCTGAACTCGAAATACACCTGAATCAGCGGAAGAGCCCCTTTTCCCTCCAGTTGGCGAATGGCATGCGGACGCTTGGTCTCCATCGCTTTCATCCTTTCATTTATCTCGCACGGCGCATCCCGCCGCCGCGGCCAGATCCTCCCGGCGAATGGGGCCCTCCCTCAACAAAACGATTTCGTTCTCCAACACCTTCACCACCGTGCTGGCCTGCCCCTGCCCGGCAGGCCCCCCATCCAGCGCCAGCGCCACATGCGGCGCCAGCGCCGCCCAAGCTTCCTGCGCCGTCAGGGCCGCAGGCTCGCCGCTCCGGTTGGCGCTGGTCACCGCAGGCAACAGCCCCAGCTCCCGGACCCACGCCAGCGCCACCGGATGGTCCGGAACGCGAAACCCATCCCAGCCGCCCGCCGGATGTTGCAGCACCATCGTCAACGGCCCCGGCCAGAAGGCCGTCGCCAGCCGCTCCGCCACGGCGTTCACGAAAATCCCCGACGCACGAACGGCTTCGATATTCTCCGCGAAAAACGCCACCGGCTTGCCTTCGTCGCGCCCCTTGGCCGCAAAAAGCCGGGCCATGGCCTCCGGCCAATCCGCACGCACCGCCACCCCGTAGACCGTCTCGGTGGGCACAATCACCAGCTCCCCCGCGCGCACACGCTCCGCCGCGCGGCGGATATGCTCCGCCGTCGCCGGCACCACTCCGCCCGAATCAGGGATTGTGGTCATAGCCGAGCGCCTTGAGGCCCAGCAACACATCCGCCGCACGCCGCAGATAGGTGTCGTTGCGCGTGCGATCCCGCAAAGCCTTGTCTTCCTTTTCCTCGTCCGACATCGTCTTGCCTTTGCGCAGCACCGGAGCATCGGGTTCGTAGACCGTCTCGTTCAGCGCCGAATCCGTAATGGCCACATCGGGCAGGACGCCCGTCGATCCGCCATACCGGGTGCCGTCCGCCATGGCAAGTTGACGGGTAGCCAGCAGGGCATAGCGGCCCGTAGACAGCTTGCGGGGCTCGCGGATCAACGGATCCCCCGAGGTCTCGCGGCCAATCACCATGACCCCCTTCGCACTGCCGGCCAGCACCGCCGCCAGCAATTCCGAGGCGCCGGTCGTCTCCTCGTCCACCAGCACCATCAGCGGCATGGAATTCGCCACCTTCGACACGGCCCGGGCCGCCACGGTCTCCTGCCCCTGCGGCTGGTTCAAGGTGTACAGCAACGAACCCTCCGGCGCAAAGCAGGAGGCCACCACCGGCACTTCCTCCGAGGCCATTCCCGCCGCGCCGCGCAAATCCAGGATGGCGCCGAAAAGTCGGGCTTCCTGCCATTTTTCAAGTACACCCACAATCTCCCCTCCCGCTCCCGGATAGATTCCCGCCGCCCGCATGTACCCCATGCCTGCCGGCAAATCCTCCACATCCGTCAACGATGCCTCCTCGCGACGAACCCGCTCCACCGTCACCACGCGGCTCTTGGCATCCGCAGCCCTCACCCCGATCTCCAGCTTGGCTTCTTCCCCCTCCGCCAGCATTTCACGCACCTGCTTCAGCCCGGACCCACTCGTCAGCTCGTGCCCTGCCACCTTCTCGATCAGCTCGCCGGGCAAGATGCCCTCCGCCGCCGCGGGCGAATTCGTCCGCACGGACGCCACCTTCGGCAGCCCGTCCTCCACCGCCACCAGAGTCAGGCCGGAATCCCATTCGCGCTGCGACAACCGCTGCGAACGACCCGCCAGCTCCCCTTCGTCCAGAAACACAACCGAGGGCTCGCTGGCGCGGATCAATGCTTCCAGCAAGGCCGCCTTGGCTTCGCCGTTCGCCGGAGCCAAATGGTTTTCCGTGAGCAAACGCGCCCCTTCCCCGATCACCTCGCACAAGCCGTTCGCCCATTCCGTCATCGCCGCATCCGGGGCGGCAGCCGGCACCGGCCCGGCGGTTGAAGCCGCCGGATCGTCGCCTGCCCACACCCCTTGCATCATCGCAAGAAACACCACCCCCGCGGTCCACTTCACCCGTTCCATTTTCACTGCCTGTTTCATGCGATTGCCTGTCTTCTAGTTAAAACTGAAATCCACCGCCCAGCGACAACAGCAGATAGTTGTTCTCGACTCCCGCCGTGTCCGTGTCGCTGCCCCTGTCGCCCGTGGCAATGTTCTCGACCACCATGTCGCCCACGATCAGGTCGATCTTCTGGTAGTCCAGAGCCGCCGACACAAAAGCGCCCTTCAACGAACCCTGCGTGAAGGAATAGCGCGCCTCCAGCCCGGCACCCAGCATGTCGCCGCCGTCGAAGGTCTCCTTGAAATGCAAATCGCGAGCCACATGCTCATCCCAATCCGTCGCCGACACGATCGGACTCCACGTCACATAGCCCGTCAGGGTGAAATCGCCCAAGGCCCAATCCGCACTTCCTCCCAGATACGGAATCCGGAACTCCTGCTCGTAGTCGATCATGTGTTCCCCGTCCAGATCCACCGGAATATAGCCGTATTCCGGATACAGCAGGTAGACGCCGCGATCTTCCCACGTCCAGCCGTTCTGCTTGTAGCCAGCATACACCCGGGCTGTCACATCGTTCCACACCACCAAATCCCACGCCGCATTCACATCCACGATGTAGCCTTGCGTCACGTCCACTTCGGAAAGCGAGTAATGCGTCCAATCGCTCGACGTGGTGTCCAGCCAGTCGTAGTCCTCCATTTCCCCGTCGTTGCCTTCCGTCAGCGCCAGCCAGACGCCGCCATTGATCGTCAGCCGGTTCAACAGGCGCACGGAACCGTTTCCCCCGCCCATCACTATGTTCTTCAAATCCCAATCCAGCCGGCTCAGCTGTCGGCGGCTCCCATCCATTGAATCATAGTCGTAGACGTGTTCCTTGGCCTCGCCATTCAAGACGCCCAGGCTGATTTGACCACCAAACGAGATGCCTTTCCCTTCCGCCGGAGCCGCCACCGGCCCCGCCTGGAAAGCCGCCCACGCCGGTGCCGAGACAAGGGCCAGCATCGAAAGAATCAGGGACAACTTCTTCATCGGTCATTTCTCCTTTGGGGTTTTGAAGGCTCCACTCGATCCTGCGGCAGGAGCCACAACGCCGCAACGAAACGGGGGGCAGTTTGATATGCCCCACCCCATCCGGTAAAGAAAATTCCGAATTCTCATCCGAATTCGGGACACAGATGCGAGTGACGGACAAAACGAAGGAGAAATTCCTCTCACAGAGTCACAGGAGGTACAGTGGAGTCCTCCGCGTCGTCCGGTTCCCTCCGTGTGCATCCGTGCCCTCTGTGAGAAACGGATCGGATCATCCCCGCTTGGATGGCGTGCGCGGCGGTTCGGTTGCCCCTCCTAACAACTTTTGGATATTAAACATTGAATATTCCGCCTTCTGGGAGTAGGTGGCGAACGCAGGTGCGGCAGGTCCATGAATCCCGGATATGCCCCTCGCCTGCAGGCTCCCCGTTTCTTTCTTGTCCCCTCCCGCCCCTCAGGGCACAATGGCCCATCAGATGGACTCGACCCTCTATATGCCAATCCTGCTCCAGCCCGTGTACAAGGAATACATCTGGGGCGGCGACCGCCTCATCCATGAATTCCATCGACGACTCAACGCCGGCGTCTATGCCGAGTCCTGGGAAATCTCCGACCACCCCGACGGACGCACCCGCATCATCAACGG
>CAYNHA010000230.1:0-5780 GCA_964397035.1 uncultured Verrucomicrobiota bacterium | reverse complement strand
GGCCGCGATCGAACTGCTCCTGCCGACCTACGGCGCGCACCTGGGCCTCAAAGGAAAAGTGGCCACTCGCTGGGTGCTCAACCGCCATCCCACGCTTATTCCGGCCATCGAGGCGGGCTTTGTGGAACACGTCTACGCATTCGGCGGCGAGCCAGGCATGGAGGACTATGTCCAGGCCCGCCCGGACATCTTTGCCGTCGGTCCGGATGGCGCCATGCGGTCCAACCGCTGCTGCGCGCACATCGCCGGCCTCTACGCCATCGACCTGTTCATCGGCGCCACCTTGCAAATCGACCGCTTCGGCAATTCGTCCACCGCCATCAAGGGCATGATTGCCGGCTTCGGCGGCGCGCCCAACCTGGGCGGCACTCCCCCCGGCCGCCGCCACAACACGGCCGCGACCACGGCCGCCGGTTGCACCCGCGAGCAGGTGTTCCGCGGACGCAAGCTGGTGGTCCAGCTCACCCCCACCCGCTCCGAAAAGAAAAACATCCCCGTCTTCGTGGACGAACTGGATGCCCAGCAACTGCACAAGGATGGCGTCTTTTCCGAGCCGCCCATCATGATTGCCGGCGATCAGGTCACGCACATCGTGACGGAAACGGGCATTGCCTACCTCGACAAGTGTCCGGACAGCGAGACGCGGCAAAAAGCGGTGGCGGCGGTGGCCGGCGACACGCCGGTGGGCTTGACCGTGAATGCCGCCACTGTGGAGACGCTGCGCGCGGCCGGCATCGTGAAAACCATTTCCGACCTGGGAATCGATCCGGCCACGGCCACGCCGGACCTCCTGCCTGCGCATTCCTTGCAGGATCTGGTGACCGCCTCCGGCGGACTATATCGCATTCCGGCCGGCTGCAAGGGGTAGTCTTCCCCCCCGCGCACCGGTCCGCCCAAACGGAATCAGTCGAAATAGACGTTCACGTCGAAGGCGTTGTAGCTCCCGTATTCCGGACGGACTTCCAGAACCGTCAGGCGGCCTTCCAGGATATCCACTTCGTCGCCCCACGCCTGGTCGGCGTCTTCGCCATCGATCACCACGCGGCACAGTCCCGGCCAGCGGTCGAAGTACTCGTCATCCCCCGCCGACACATCCCCGACGGACTGCCCGTTGATGTAGACATGCATGCGGTAGCCCGTCAAATTGTCCACGATCAAGGAGCCCTGCCCCGCCGGGGGATCGTGGTCGAAATCGGAGTCATCACACCCTGCGGCCAATCCCACAACCACGGCCACGATCCACAGTCCCGCCCACTTGCACAACAACCCGGTCCAACGCTTCATGACAACCTCCATTCCCAACTGGCGGCCATGATAGCGCATTCCCGGATATTTACAATGCCTCGCAAATCCAAATGGAATACCGCAAATCCGCCTGAAATCCCTCCGCCGTCAAGCGGAACACCTCTCCGTTCGATCCAAATTCGCCCGCCATGTCTTCGCCGATCCGGCGGATTTCGGAATCGCCCAACTCATAGCGGAGGCCCAGCTCCGCCGAATCCAGATGCAGCACAGGGGCCGGCAACACGGAGTGTACCCGCCAACCCGCCTGCTCCAGCCGCAGCCGCAGGTCGTCGCGCGTGGGATACCACTTGGCGGTGTGCATGCGGCCATACAGTTCGTTGAGGCAGCGGGCCTCCTCCTCCCCCTCGAAACAGGCCGTCTGGTGGATCCAGCATTCGCCTGGCCGGGCCTGTTGCCGCAAATGCCGCAGCAAAGGCGCAAGCCCCGCCTCGCCCGCATAGTGCAGCACCGACCTCATCAGCCAAAGCACCGAACCGCGATCCGGCACCACCCCATCCCGCCGGAACTCGTTCACGGAACCGAAAACCGGCACCAGCTCCGCCGTCCGGGCCACGGCCAACTGCGCCTCGGAGCAGTCGAGGTTCACCAGCGCGATATCCTTCTCCACGCCTGCCGCCCGCACCTGGGAAAGAAGGAACCCGGTTCCGCCGCCAAGATCCACGATGGCGGCGGGATGGCTTTTTTCCGCCACGCTCCGGACCGCCTCCACCAAGGGGCGGGCCACTTGCGCATCGGAAAAATAGCCGCCATGCATCCGGCCCCACGCGGCCCCGTGAATGGCCTGCTCCACACCCAACGACTGCGCAGCATTCGAATCCTGTTTCATGACATTCCTTTGGAGGGCGTCCGCAAGGCGATTTGGAGGCACATCAGCGCCCAGAAGCAGCCCAGCAGGGCGGCCAGCGGCATTTGGAGCGGCGTGGGCAACGTGTATAGCACCAGCAGGCACGGGGCCCAAAACGCCCAGCCGGGAACCTGGTTCGGCAACACAATGCGCCGATACCACCCCGGGCCCAGTTGCCGGACGGTGGCGCTCGCCGAAAAATCCAGATCCTGCCACAGATGCGCAATGGCATTGATGGGCGAAGCCAGAAACGGCGAATAGATCAGCATGTCCGTGGCCGTCTTGAGCAGGACCGTTCCCACCCCGGCATGGTCGCCCCACAGCCATGCCTGGAACGCATAAAAGAGATGCGTGGCCGCGCCCATGAATCCCCACCAGAGCACGAGAAACACAAGCGACTTCCACGGATGGCGCATCTGCAGGCTGGGCTCCAGCGCGCAAAACAGGGCGGGCACCAGGCCGTTCGTCACCATTCGCGTGGCAATGGAAAATCCGATGCCGTACTCCACCTGCCAGCCGGCAAACACGTCCAGGAGCGCATTGAAGGTGGCGGACCGGTAATAGGCCACCACCAGCACCAGCGCCACGGCCTGCAGAACCAGCCCCGGAATCAGATTGGCTCGCGCCGAACGGACGCCGATTTGCCAAGGCGAGGCGGCGGCGGACATTTTTCCATAGTGTGGAAAACTTTTTTCCATAGTGTGGAAAACTTCAGCTCCGGCAGGCGCGGAGGAAAAATTCTTCCGGCTCGTCCACCACATCGGTGACGCGCCAACCGTCGCCCTGCAGCCGCGCGCGCAGGGATTCGCCCGAAGGCATGTGGTCATGGCGGACGCCCGACAGGCTGGCATGAATGTCGTTGAGCTGCGCGCTGCCTTCCAGATTCGCGATGACCAGCTCTCCGCCATCGGCCAGCCAATGCGCGCATCGTTGCAGGAAAACGGCGGCATCCTCCAAGTGGGGATAGAGGCGGAAGCAGAGGATCAAGTCCCAGGCGCGCGGATCGAGTTCGGCCTCTTCGATTTTCGACCGGAGCATGCGCACGTGGGAATGCTCCTCCACGTTTCGCTGGCATTGGCTCAGCATGCCGGGACAGGGATCCAAGGCCAGTACGCATCCCCCGGGCCCCACCCACTCGGCCAGGCGCCGAGTCAGCGGCCCGGCGCCGCAGCCCGGCTCCAGCACCCGCTTGCCGCGCAAGGTGCCCAAGCGGTGGCGAAGGCGCGAAAGACGAGGCTCGTGCTCCGGCTTGAAGGCCAGAGGATCGGCCTCTCCGGCCAGCTTCTCGAAAAAGGCATGGCGGCTCATGGCGCAATCAGGCGCAGAAGAACCAGTTCGCGGTCCTCGGCCAATACCTCGGGATCGAACCGCAAGCCTTGGATGTTCAGCGCGCTCCGGTGTTCTTTGAGCAAAACCGCGTAGTATTTTTTTCCGGCATCGGAACTCATATGCGCATTCAGCGCCGTTGCGGACGTAAAAATCCCGGGAAGGCCCGGTTCCATTTTCATGCCGTCGGCCAGCTCGTCCGACACGCGGTACATCCACGGAAGGCGTCCAGTATAAAAGGCCATCGCGGGATAGTGCTTGTTGCACACAACGAGTTCATCGGTGTCGGCCACCTGGCGTTTCACATTCAGGAAAAAATCAGTGCTGTCGTTCAATCCCACCAGAAAACCGGGCCCGGCCAGCGGACTGAACAAGGTGCCCAGCGAAACCAGAGCCGCCCCCATGACGAGCATGAGTCCGGCCAGAGTTTTCCAATGTCCGCGCATCCAGACCCAGGCCCAAATGCCCAAACCAAGGACAAGGGGCGCAAGGACGGCCCCGTACGGCTTGCCAAAGTCCTCCGCGATCACCCCCCAGTGGGCCAGCGCCCAGAACACCAGCAACCCAAGGGGCGCAACCAGCGGGAGAATGGCACCGAGGGTCCACAAGCGGCGGTCGACGGCATCGGCATCCGATCGGCCGGGCAGGAGTCCCCGGCGCGCAATCAAGAGGGCCATGGGCGGAATCAGGGGCATGAGGTAGCTGATGAGCTTGCCGCTGCTGGCGCTGAAAAAGAGGAAGATCACGGCGGCCCAAACGACCAGAAACCGGCTGAAGGAATCGGTCTTCAAATCGCGGTGGATGCGCATACCCCGAAGGGCGCGCGGAAGAAAAAGAACCCAGGGGGCCAGAAGCGCAATGACAACGGGCAGGTAGTACCAGAACGGCTCTTCGTGGCCCTGGATTTCGCGGGTGCCCGCAAACCGCTGGAAATGCTCCTGCACGATGAAGCGGAAATTGAAATCCGGGTTGTGCTGTTCGATCTGCCACAGCGTGGTCCCCAGGGCGGCGACAAAGAGAAAACCTATCGGCAACAGGCTCCAGCGCCATAAATCGCGCAACCGGCGCTCCCACAAAAGCCAGAAGAAGAGAATGGCGCCCGGCAGCACCAGCGCAATGAAACCCTTGGTGAGAACGCCTCCCCATGCCGCCCCGGCGGCGGCCAGCAGCCAACGCCCGGTACGCGGGCCGCCGGGCCGGTAGGCTTCAAACAAGAACAGGCAGGCGGCCGTCATGAACATCACCAGGACGGGATCCGTCAGGAGAATGCCCATGCCCAGAATGAAGCCCACGCAGGAGAAAAGCACCATGGTGGAGGCCACGGCGGCATCCCTCCCCCATTCGCGGCGCGCCCAATGGTAGCAAAGCCCCAGCGTAGCCAGCATGCCCAGCAGCAACGGAACCCGCGCGGCGGCGCCGTGAACGCCCAACACCTTCATCGAGGCGGCGCTCATCCAGTAGATCATGGGCGGCTTTTCGTAATAGCGCACACCCATGAGGCGCATCTCCCAGAAATTGCCTCCGGGGATGATCATTTCGCGGGAGGTTTCCGCATAGCGGCCTTCGTCGCGACGGCTCAGGCCCCGGGCAAACAAAAACTGCCCTGCCGCCAAAACCAACAATAGCCATGCCGCCCACGCCATGCGCCGACGGATGCAATTCGAGGCCTCCCGTGAATCGGTTGTAGTCATCATGGCGTCGGAATATGGGGGGAGCAGGCGTCCGGAACAAGTCAAAATCGCTCGAACTCCCCGCAAAAAGGGATTGCGATAGCCGCCGGACCCGGCAACACTGTCCGGCCATGAAAATCGGCATTCTCTCCGACACGCACAACCACCTGCGCGAGACGCGACACGCCCTGGACCTGTTGATCCAACACGGGGCCCGCCACCTCGTGCATTGCGGCGATTCGGGCCCAGAGGTCATCGATCTGCTATCGGCGGTTTTCCAGGAACACGCCGTGCGGTCGCATGTGGCCATCGGCAATTGCGATGGATGGCCTAGCGAAGACGTTTGCTTCGCCCCCCGCCCTGCCGGAGTCGTGCTGGAACTCTCTCCCGAATTCACGCTGGCCGGCAAGGTGTGCATCGCGCTGCATGGCCACGATTCCATGCGGTTGGAAACCGTGACGGGTTCGGGACGGTTCGATTATGTTTTCACCGGACATACCCACAAGCCCCTGAGCCGCCAAGCGGGCCGAACCTGCGTCCTGAATCCGGGTTCCCCCGTGCGCCCGCGAGGTGGGCCTCCGACGGTGCTGCTGCTCGACCTGGAAAACGGCGAGGCGGTTTGGCTTTCCGTCTGA
>CAYNHA010000229.1:0-4460 GCA_964397035.1 uncultured Verrucomicrobiota bacterium | reverse complement strand
CATGGATGTCCTGGCCAAGAACGCGACCATCGCCGGGACGGCGGCCGGTCAATACGAGCAGCTGCTGAACCAAACCGTTGTGCAGACCGAGAGCCTGAAGAAAATCGTGGCGGCATCCGATGTGGCCGCGAAGAATTTCGTGGCGGTGGTGGAGGAATATCTGACCGTTCAGGAAGGAGCCCTGGACTCCACGCTGAAAGAGATTGAGTCTTCTGCCGCCAAGGTGGACACGGAGGAAGTCCGCAAGATGACAAGCGCCGAAATCGCAGATCGGGCCTGGAAGATTAAAACGGCCAATGAGATCCTGGATCAGGGCAACGCCATCATCATCAATACATGGCGGTCCATTTCCGACCGCGATCCGGACCGCTTCCGCGCCACGATGGGACTGTTCCCGGAAATCACGCGCCGCCTGGATGATTTGGAAAAGGTGACGAAGCAAGACGTGAACTTGCGGCAGATTGCCGCCTGCCGGAAAGCGGCCAACGACTATTTGCAGGCCATGAAGGATTTTCT
Source organism: uncultured Verrucomicrobiota bacterium (assembly GCA_964397035.1). Lineage (GTDB taxonomy): Bacteria > Verrucomicrobiota > Kiritimatiellia > CAIQIC01 > Lenti-01 > Lenti-01. The sequence goes on along the minus strand of CAYNHA010000229.1, from coordinate 3,944 downwards.
GGAAGGGTGGCTCGCGAGGGAAGAGCTGACTGTGAAGCGGGGCGTCGTGGCTCAGGAGGTTCTGGATGCGGCCAAGGGAACCGCAATGGAAGGGTTGCAGGATACCACCCAGTCGGCCCAACACGCGGCCGGATTGCTGAAGTCCTCCTCGACCATTCTGCTCATCGGGGTCATTGTGGCGGTGCTGCTGGCTGTCGCCTTGGGGATATTGATCAGCCGGAGCATCAACAATGCGCTCAAGACGCTGGCGGATGGCATGGGTAGCGGGGCGGAGCAGGTGACATCGGCTTCGGGCCAGGTTTCCAGCGCAAGCCAGCAACTGGCGCAGGGAGCGAATGAGCAGGCTTCGAGCCTCGAGGAAAGCAGCGCGGCGCTGGAAGAAATGGCTTCCATGACCCGCCAGAACGCGGACAACGCCAACAAGGCGGATGCCCTGATGGGCGAAACCAAGAAGGTGGTGGGGGAGGGCGCCAGGGCCGTGGAACAGGTTTCCGATGCCATTGGGCAGATCAAGAACTCGGCGCGCGAGACCGCGAAGATCATCAAGACCATCGACGAGATTTCCTTCCAGACCAATCTGCTGGCCCTGAATGCGGCGGTGGAGGCGGCTCGCGCCGGAGAAGCTGGCAAGGGCTTTGCGGTGGTGGCCGAAGAGGTTCGCAACCTGGCTCGGCGCGCGGCCGATGCGGCCAAAAACACGTCGGAACTCATCGAGACCTCCCAGAAGAACGCCGATTCGAGCGTGACGCTGGTCGAGAATCTGACCAAGACCTTCGTGGGGATCCAGGACAGTTCCGGAAAGGTGGCCACGCTGGTGAGCGAGATCGCCGCGGCCTCCAAGGAACAAGCGCAGGGCATCGAGCAGGTCAACTCGGGGGTGGCGGAGATGGACAAGGTGGTGCAGCAGAACGCGGCCAATGCCGAGGAAAGCGCAAGCGCCTCCGAGGAATTGTCAAGTCAGGCCCAGGAACTCAAGAGCATGGTGGAGGACCTAATGAACATGGTGGGCGGAGCCACCCGGCAGGCCAATGCACGTGGCGTCTCTCATTCGGCCGTTCGGCATTTGGCGGCCGCCCATACCCCGGTTGCCCACATTTCCCGGCCTGCAACGCCCAAAACGCCCCCGAAGCAGTTGGGGGGGAAAGCCCATGCCAAGGCCCATCCCGAGGAGGTCATCCCGCTGGATGACGAAGAGCTGAACAAGTTCTAGCGTTTGGCGGAAGCCAGCTCCGGCCTCCGGCGACTTGGGTTCGCTGGAGGCCGTTCTGTGTCGGTTGCCGTTGCTTTTCTTGTTCAACAAATGCGGGGCAGTTGTTCGCCGGAGGGCGGCATCAGGCGGCGTACGGTGCCGAGGGCGGTACGGGCGGAAACATGGCCGCCTGCCGTGCCCACGGTACCGATGGCGCGTGCCTGCGCCGTGACCGGATGCCGCCGCAGAACCGCGAGGGTGGACTCTGCGGATTCGGGCGGGACAAAAAGGGCGGCGCACCCTTCGTTGGCCACGAACAGCGGATCGAAGCCCAGCAACTCACATGCCGCTTTCACCGGCTTGGCGACAGACAGGAGGGTTTCGTCGATTTGGAAATCCAGATGGGAGGCGGCGGCCAATTCGCAAAGGGCTCCGCCCAGTCCTCCGCGCGTGAGATCCCGCGCGCAATGGGGGACCGGGCCGTTCGCGAAGAGTTCCAGAAGGGGCGCATGCAGGGATGCGCAGTCGCTTTCGACAGGCGGATCGAACGCCAGGCCGTGTCGCTGGGCCATCACGGCAATTCCGTGGCGTCCGATGTCACCCGTGAGAAGGAGAACATCGCCGGACCGGATTCGTTCCGGCGCGAGAGGCTCTTCCACCACCACTTCGCCCACACCGCTGGTGTTGATGTAGAGTCCGTCTCCGTTGGCGCGGCCAATCACCTTGGTGTCGCCTGCAATGATTGACACGCCAACAGCGGCTGCCGCCCGCTGCATGGAGGCTGCAACGCGGCGCAGAGTGTCGAGCGGCAAACCCTCTTCCAGGATGAATCCTGCGGTCAGGGCGACAGGTTTGGCTCCCGACATCAATATGTCATTCACGGTTCCGTGGACGGCCAGGGAGCCGATGTCGCCACCGGGAAAGAAGAGCGGTTGGACCACGTAAGAATCCGTGGTGAATGCGGCACGGCGTCCCCCCAGGGAAAACAGGGTGGAGTCGTGCGGAGCGCTTTCCGACATTCCAAAAGCCGGCAGGAAAATCTGGTGGATCAAGGATGCCGTCAACGTGCCTCCCCCGCCATGGGCAAGGACAACGGAATCGTAGCGAGAGGTGGGCAGGGGGCAGTTCATGGCGCTCACCATCCGGAATTCTCCGGAAAGAGAAAAGGAAAATCGTTTTCCGAAAAGGGATACTGTTTTATAAAAATGTATCCCTTTTGGTTTTGGCAGGCCGCGCATCGCCGGGCGGAATACCGGGAAAAATGGCTCACTCGGAAAAGGGGTCATGTTTTATAAAATAGTATCCCTTTTGGATCGGGGCCTTTTGACGTGCTTGCGGGAGGGGGGTGGGGCGGGTATGATGCGGCGCCATATTGGAAAGGTTGTGATTCTATGACGATTCGAACACGTTTTGCGCCGAGCCCCACGGGGAATGTCCACATCGGGAATATTCGCGCGGCGATCTATAACTGGCTTTTTTCGCGCCATGCTGGCGGCGAGTTCCTGCTGCGGATCGAAGACACGGACATTGAACGCTCCACGCCGGCGGCGGTGAAGACGGTGATCGATTCCCTGGCGTGGCTGGGCCTGGATTTCGATGGGACGCCGCTGTACCAAAGTACGCAGAAGGCGCGTCATCTCGAAGTGGCGGAGATGCTGCTGGCGAAGGGGGCGGCCTACAAGGAGGACAAGGGAGGCACGGGCAAGGGCGAGTGCATCCTGTTCAAAATGCCGGGCAAGGATATCTTCTTTCACGACGAAGTGAAAGGCGACCTGTCCAAGAAGGCGGAGGACCTGAAGGATTTCGTGATCGTCCGTTCGGACGGAACTCCGGTGTTCCATCTGGGAAATGTGGTGGATGACATCACGATGGGGATCACGCACGTGATCCGCGGCGATGACCACGTGGAGAACACGTTCAAGCATGTGGCGATGTATGAGGCGATCGGCGCGCCGATGCCGAAGTTCGCGCATTTGCCGATGATCGTGAATGCGCAGGGCAAGCCGTATTCCAAGCGGGACGGGGCGGCCTATGTGGGCGATTTCCAGGCGAAGGGGTTCCTGCCGGAGGCTCTTTTCAATTCGCTGGCGCTGCTGGGTTGGTCGCCGGGCGAGGACCTCGAGGTGATGTCGCGCGAGGACATGGTGAGGCTGTTCACGCTGGACCGCGTGCGCAGCGCGCCGAGCCAGCTCGACATGACGAAACTGCTCTGGATGAACGGCGAGCACCTCAAGCGGCGCGGCGCGGACGAGATCGTGGCGGGCTGCCGCGCGGCCATGCAGCGCCAGGGACTGTGGCGCGAGGACATCGATGCGGACTACTTCCGCGCGGTGGTCTCGTGCATGGGCGAGCGCATCAAGCTCTATTCCGACCTGGGCGAGCAGGCGGCGTTTTTCTTTTCCGAGGAGTTCGCCTATGACGAAAAGAGCGTCAAGAAGCGCCTGCTGAAGGAGGGGGCCTTGGATATTTTGCGCGAAGAGCTGGCGGTGCTGGAGACGGTGGAGCCGTTCACGGCTGCGGCGACGGATGCGGCGCTGCATGCGCTGGCCGAACGGACGGGCCGCGGCATGGGCGACCTGGTTCACCCCGTGCGTGTGGCGGTCTCGGGCACCGCGATCGGGCCGGGCCTTTTCGACATGCTGGCGGTGCTGGGCAGGGAACGGGCGCTGGGACGCATCCGCCGCACGCTTTCCATCTATGGCGGCTGAGGACGCAGGCGGCATGGAGACGGCGCTAAAAAAGTTTTCCACAGTGT
>CAYNHA010000228.1:0-4345 GCA_964397035.1 uncultured Verrucomicrobiota bacterium | reverse complement strand
CAGCCGTATTCGTCCACGACCTGCAGGAGGGCGGCGATGCGGCTGTCGGGGGCGCCTTCGGCATGCTGGAGGACGGTGGCATAGCCGCTGAGGGCGCGGACTTCGAGGCGCGCGTTGCCTTGCGCGACGGTTTGCGCGCGGTCCAGATATTCGAGGGCCTTGTCCGGCTCGGGCGAGGAGGGGTTCAGATGGGTTTCGGCCAGGTTGAGCAGGACATCGCCGAGGCGGACAGAATTGTTGCCGGATTGAGCTTCGTCTAGGGCGAGGAGGAGCCAGGGGCGGGCTTTTTTCGGGGCATTGAACGTCAGGTTGGCGCCCAGGCTGGCGTAGATGTGAAAGAGGGCGTTCATGCCGTCCACGCGGATGTCGCGCAGATCGTTCGTGGAATGCTGGTCCAGCAGGCTCTGCCAGCGGCCGGCGTCGCCGCCTTGGGAGGAATCGCCCTTCTTGGATTTTTTCAGGGCGCGGTTGACGGTGTCCTCGATTTCGATGCGGAGAGGAGGGGGGGGCGTGGAACCGGGAGCGTCCTGGGGCGGGAGGAGGGCGGTGGCGGATTCGGCATTGGCCGGGGGTGGGCGCCGGTGCCGGGCGGGGGGGGGAGGGGGGGCGGCGGCGGCGCGGCGCTTCAGGGCGGCGAGGTCGGCCGGGGCGGGGCCGACAAGGTCGGGATAGATTTTCTGGATCAGGATGCGGGTGTTGGCGAGGAACGAAAGGAATGATTCGTGGCCCTGCGCGAGTGCGGCGGTTTCGAGCTGTTGGCCCAGCAGGTCATACCAGCGGGCGATCTGGGCGTCGGAAAAGAACAGCCAATATTGACGGGCGGCGGAGGCGAAGACGTCGCCATGGGCGAGGCGCGGCGAAAGGCCGATGCGTCCTGCGCCGAGCAGGATGGCTTCGACGCCCTCGTCGAATTGGCCGTGGTTGAAGAGAAACTGGATGTAGGCTTGCCAGATCGGGGCTGGCTGGTCGGGGCGGTGGAGGAAGAGCTGGCGGTAGAGCGGCTCGGCGTCGTCGAGGCGGCCCTCCTGGTCGCGGACGCCGGCCAGTTCGGCGGTGGCCTGCCAATAGAGGTCGTCGTTGGTGGTGAATCGGGTGCGGACTTGGTTGAAATACCACTCGGCGTCCTGGAAGCGGGTCAGAAGGGCGCATTGGCGGCCGCTGGCGAGGTAGAGTTTCCAGTAGTCGGCGTCGTGGCCGGGCGGGGGGACGGAGGAGGGCATCATGCCGGAGGCGTGGACCAGGGCGCGATAGGCTTCGACCGGCCGCCGGGCCTCTTCGCAGGCGCGGGCCTTCGCGAGTCCGCGCAGGTAACCCCAGTTGTAGGTCCAGCCGGGGCCGGCGAGCACGGGCGTGTCCCAGGCCGCGCCGTGCGGGTCTTGGCGGGAGGCTTCGATTTCCTCCAGGACCGGGTCGGCTTGGCCGTCTTCGATGTCGGACGCCCAGGTCTGGAGCTGGCGGAAGAGGAAATCGTTGGTGGTCACTTGGGCGCCGGACCAGCCGGTTCCGCAAGGCGACAGCAGCAGGCAGAGGATGAGCAGAGATTTCATCTCAAGGCAGCTCGTTATGTCGGTTCAATTCCACCAGGCGTTCGGCGGGCAGCAAGGCATCGAGGCGACGCTGCCGCGCATCGCATTCGGCCTCGAAGGCGGTTCGACTTTCCAGCGATTGGCTCCAATCGCTCCAGATCTGCTCCTGTGTTTTCGCCAGCCAGTGATCGATGGTTTCTTTCTGGGCGAAATACCGGCCGTAGACACCGCGCTCGCGGATGGCGCGCAGATGCGCCAGCATCTGGGAAATGCCTTTTTCAGAGTTCGACTCAAGGCTGGCCATGGCGTCGAACCAATCGGCGTAGGTCAAATCTTCCGCGGAGCTCGGATGGTTTCTCAACTGCGCGGAGAGTTGCCGGTAGGCGACTTGTTCGTCCAACGGCACGGTGACGACGAGGCCCTGCATGGCGGTGAGCAGTTCATCGACGTCGGCGGGGGACAGCGCGGAGAGGAAAGCGTCGTCGCCGCGGAAAGAAACAAGGAGGTCGTAGCATTCCTTGGCGCGGGCCCGGTCGGTGGCATCGCCGAACAGCGCCGCCTGGTCCCCGAAACACCAGGCGGCCTGCATGCGGATCCGGGGATCGGTGGAGTGCGTCAGGAGATAGTCGAGCACCTGCATGGCGGCGAACGGGCTTTTGAACCGGGCCGCTTCCGCGAACTTCAGGATATCGCGGTCCGATTTGCCACGGACGAAGGTTTCGAGATCGAGGGTGGCGGCGCTGAGTTTGGTTTCCTCGCCGGCGAATTTCCGGAGCGAATCGACCAGATCGGAAAAGGCAGCGGCTTGCTTGGCAACCTGATCCAGATCGGCACCGGCGGGGGGCGCGTCCGGCGCCGTGGCGCTGGTAGATGCGGAAGCAGTGGTGGAAAGAGACGGGGCGGGGACGGGAAGGGATGCGGTCGGCGCGGAGGGGGAGGGGATGTCGTCTTCGTGCCGGGAACACGAGGCGATGCCCAAACAGAGCAGGAGAACGACATGGGAGCTGAGTGCTTTCATGCCCTGGCCGTTGCAGCATCCATGGTTATGAAGCAATCCCGCTCGGAACAGTCCACACGCATTGGGTTTGCAGGAGCGGGATGGTGGACCTGAATCAGTCCACGCTGTTGATGTAGCGGGGGTCCTTAAAGTTCTGAAAAATGGCATTGGCGGCATCGGCGTCCCGAAGAGTAACTACATGCCCATCCAGATAGAGAACATTACGAATGTTGGAACCATGGTTATCGTCGAGGCCAATCGTGGGCATACTACCAATGTTTTTACCTCTGGCATCGTCGCTAATATTGGATTCATCGGTTAGCAGTGGTACCAGAGCTGGGCTTTCTGGAGTACTTATTAAGTTGTAGCCAGCAATATACAAGTAGCTACAGTTTTGGTCAGAGTCGAACTTGTTAAGCTCTGTTTCAGGAAATGCGGGATTGTTGTTTTCAGTCTTGTCGCTTGGACAATGATACAGCCTCAAATCGGTGACGTATCCATTCGTGTATAACATGACCACATGGCGGGTAAAATAGGAATCCTCCTGAAAATCAAGTTTTAGATCATTAATAAGGGGGAGAACACCGTTGTGATCAGCGGCATAAGCAAGAAAGGAAGCCCCGAGGCCTTTAAGGTTGTTGGCGCAGTTGGAACGCTTGGACATTTCGATTCCCTTGAAGGCAACGGGAATGAGAATGGCGCTCAGGATGGCGATGATGGCGATGACAACCAAGAGCTCAATAAGGGTGAAGGCATTTTTCTTGTGCATGGTGGAGGCTTTCAGGGTCAGGGGCTGTTGGTTTCGGAGTGCATCAAGGCTTGGCGATCAAAGGCAGGATACCATTTGTCGCTTCCATTGACATATCCCTTGAAGACCCAGTCGACGCGGTTTGTGTACGTGGCAGGGATTGTCACGGAATATTCCCAGAGGGACCCACTGGTGTTGGTCATTTGGCGCGATGAGGCTTCATTCCACCCGTCGAAGCCGAGATGGACGAAGAAATTGGTGGCGCTGGACAAGACGGGCCCCCCGTCCTTGAAATAGGCGCCGGGCGCGGAGCTGTCGAGGGTGACGGTGAACAGCTCGCCGGGAACCGGAATGGTCGGCATCCAAAGGCAAGGGTCGTTTCGGATGATGTAAGCGTTGGGCACGTTGGCCCAGGTGGATTCCTTTTTGAAGTTGCATTCGAGAAGGGTTCCACGGGGGACTTCGGGAAGGGTGATGTCCGCCGCCCATGTGCCATCGCCCACGAAGGCCATCGCCTGTTCCGATGTCCAATTGGAGATGCCGGTGACGCCGAGGCTGCGCATGCCGCGAAGCCCGGTTTGATACTGGCAGAAGAAAAGCCGGGCCGTGGTGGCGGTGTTGGTCAAGACCTCCGGCTCCCAGCGGGTGGCTTTTCGAGTGGGTTCGAGTCCGGCGTAGGGGGCGTAGTATTCCTTCACGGTGGAGATTTGCGAGACGGGGGCGGTCCATTGCCCGATTCCGCCATTGGTGGAGATGCGGGTGGCGCGGATGCCATAATCGCCGAAGCCGTCGGGCAGATTGGTGGAAACCAGCAGGCCGTGGGAGCCTTCGGTGAGGACGTTTTCAAACAGAACGGTGGCGGTGGTTCCCGTGAGGGTCATGCCGGTGAGGGAGGGTGCATTGGAGGCGGGCGGAGGGGGGAGGCTTTCGTTGTCCCACAAGAACGGGGCGAGGACAATTTGGGCGGCATTGGTTGGATCGGCCACGTAGTATTCGATGTTGCTGGATGGACTCTCGTAGTGATTTTGGGCATCGGTCAGGACGTAGTACTTGAAGATGAAGCTCCGGGGGGAG